>JALSHM010000266.1 GCA_026982235.1 Robiginitomaculum sp.
GTTGGAGAATGCGGCTATAGCTTTGATCCTAAAACCACCCACCCCAATGATTTTGACGTTGAACTCTACGAACTGGACAGCCTGAAAGAACTGGCTGAACAATTTGTTGAAGAGGGGCTTTATGGCGACATTCCCGACAGTCTGCAATTTTATATTGATACCGATGCCATGGCGCGCGACTTAGCCGCAGATTATGGGCAAGCCACTATATCAGGTCAGCGCCTGATTTATCGTTGCGCGTAAAGGGGGTAAGTTATGACACAGCCAACCAAAACCCACCGCATAACATGGCAGGGCATAGCTATTGAAATCAGCTATTGCCCGCAATGGCTTGAGGGCGATATTGACGGTTACAATATCGCCCATCTGGAAGTCAGAGCAATGGAGCCAGAACGCGCTCGCCTGCCAATCACCGAAACAGGCTATAAATCGCATTTTTGCCACCATGCAGATATTGAGCAATATGGCGGCGCGGTCGAGTTTGTGACCGCGTGGCTGAAAAGTGCCGCCAAGTCCCATGAATGGCAAATCCACCTTGAGAAATCCAAACAGCCCGATTTGTTTGAGTTATAGGATGCGTTCCTATAACTCATGAAAAAATCTGGCCAGCAGGGACGTGCTGGCCAGATTCAAGGGAAAATCGTTTTAAGGGAAAATTTCTCGCGCGCTAACCGCGGCATGAGTGGAATCTTCTATGCGCTTTCGCGCTCGCGTTTTTGCGATAAACTCGCTTTATTACCGGCCCTGTTAATCGAACGCGCCAGTTGGTAAATGCTTCTGCGGACGTTATCGTCTGGCAAGTCCATTATTTCAGCAGCGACCATTAAACCGACACGGTTGGTATTGGATGGGGCTGGGCTGGTCTCATCGCCGTAAAAGAAATTAACAGGTGTATTCAGAACGTGCGCGCAAATATGAATAGCATCCGATGGAATATGGATTTCTCCCGATTCATAGCGCTGAATTGTCTGCTTTGATACGCTGAGTTTTTCTCCCAGACGTTCCTGCGAAATTTTATTCAAACTGCGTACCTGCCTTATCCGAAATCCCATCTCGACATAAAATTGTTTTCTTGTTTTTTTGATCATCTTTCCCCCGGAACTCGCAACATAAAATTACAATTTATGCCGCCATGCGCATATCAGTTGAAAGGGGCGCGCGTGAGAATGGCGCATTGATCTTTTTCTGATAATCCGACATCGCTTGATCGTAAGATGGATAGAATAGCTTCATGCTGACCCAATACAGGCGATAGACGCGGCGAAATTCTGCTTCCAGCTTACGCTTTTCAAGAAAAGAGATTTTAGCTCCGTTTTCTTGCCATTTTACTTTGCCTTGCTTCAACTTGGTCAAAATGCCTTGTGCTTCCCCACGAAACAGCTCCAGCATTTCAGAATAGGTCTTAACAATCATATATCCTGGCTTTGATTGACCGGAACGAGCCATTTTGGCCTGATCGATGATTTCCTGTGCTTTTTTGGTGCCAAAGCGAGCCTCAAGCTCTTCAAACAGAGCCTGCATATCATTTTGGCGGTTTTTTATAGTAATTGGTTTCATTGTATTTCTCCCCCGAGATAGTTGTTTATACTTATGTAAATAATTAACAATGATGGTAGTTCTACTCTTATATAGTTAATAAACTGTTAAAAATACGCCTTTACAATACAAATATATAGTATATAAATACTTCTGAGGTGTTTATACTATGGATTTTGCAAGTAAAACGAGAGCTGGAAGAGCCGTATTAAACTGGTCACGTGAGGAGTTAGCGGAGCAGTCAGGACTTTCAGTGCCAGGAATTAGCAATATAGAAAAGGGGCAATCAGCAACTGCCCGCAGCCAAAACAAGATTTTGCGCTGTTTTCAAAAAGAAGGAGTTTCATTTACCGACAAAGGCGTAGAGCAGGTGGAAAACCCAATTTTCTTTGTCGAGGGAAAAACGCATGAAGAAACCTACCTTCAATTGCTGGAGGAAGTTCTTGGGCATTTAAAAGGTAAAAAATCTCAAGAACTCTTGATCATGTACTCAGATGACAGTGTTTCCCCGCCAGCCGTAAATGACATGTATAGAAAAATTCGAAAAAACGGCATCAAGATGCGTCAGTTAATTGCTGAAGGTAATACTCATATTATTGGGCCGCTGGAAGACTATCGATATATCCCGAAACAATATTTTATCAATCGCGTCACCCTTGTTTATGGAGATCGAATTGCAAATGAAACATCAAATGTTTTGAGGGCTTCTGTCAGAGTTGATCCGATTAACGCGGAAATTCAGCAGAACACATTTAATATGCTTTGGAGTATTCTGGAACAGCCAACGGAGACGACATCTGATGAACGGTTCTAAAGCAATTCAGTACCCACCTCAAAATGGTGCTTATGCTGTCAAAGTTAAAAACGGCGCTGGCTGGACAAAATTTGGTATAGCGCGATTCCACATCAGCGTTGGGCAAGCCTATCATGAAGATGAAAAGTTCCGCGCGACAATGGCATGGGCAAGTCACCGATTTGAAAAAGTAATTATCTGTGTCAACGATACCTTGCAACGGCACAACCATATTTTTGATGGCATGGCAGAGATTGAGGCAT
>JALSHM010000267.1 GCA_026982235.1 Robiginitomaculum sp.
CACATTCGCCGCTTGGGCGAGTTCGACTTGGGAAAGCCCACGGTCAAGCCTAGCTTGTTTGATTCGAACGCCAATACTTGCCATACCCCACTCCTGTTCTCAACATGAATATAAGATAAACAAATAATAAGTCTATAGTTAATTACCTATAACTAATAAAAATAATTGTTTGAATGGCGAAGTCATGCAGCTAATTCTTACATATTCATAATAAAATGCCTGAAAAAGCGGTTTATGAACCTAGAATGAACAAAATTGTATTTTAGAACATTACTAAAAATATATAATTAAAGGCTATATTATTCTTGAAAAACTAATATTTATTAACTATGTAGGAAGTGTTGAGGGACACTAACCCCGTGGTTCAGGGACGGACTACACTGACTATTGAGGAAATTATGACGAGTGATTATTGTACACGTGAAGGTGCCGAGCGCATCAAACAGCAAATTGAAGACTATTGGGCCGAGCGTGGCCGTAAGGTTTCGATCAATCTGATTAAAGGTGGCTTTTTGGCCTCCATGCGTTCAGCGCGGACAGATGTGAGATCCAATATGGTCAATGGCGTTCCGGTGGCAAATACGGAAAATTTTGCCTAACGACTACATAAGTAATTCTTTGAGGGCGGATGGGAGTGCGCGAAAATTTCGCAAGACTGCGTCCGCCCCAAATGTGTGTATAGATATAGGTGAGTAGCCATAGGCCATCAGGATAACCGGTACTTTAGCCGCGCGGGCGGCGAATACGTCTGGTGCGCCGTCGCCTATCATGACGATTTTTTTTGTCCCCCTATGCCCAACTGCTGCAAAAATATGTTCTGCCGCTGGTTTGGTGGCAACTGAATCTCCTGACCCGACGATTTTATCAAAATACGGCGCGAGGCCAAGCTGCTCCAAGAGAGGCCGCGCCATATAGCCTGGCTTGTTGGTGCAAACGGACAAAAGTGCGCCAGCGCGTTTGAGGTGTGCCAATACTTCAGGCACGCCCGGATAGGCGGTTGAGACCTGGGTTAAGCCTGCGGCATATAAATCTAAAAATCTGCGCTGAATATTTACAGCATTCGGGTCGCTGAGGGGTACATGGGCATCTTTATAAGCTTGCTTTATCAAGGCCATAGAACCTAGGCCGATCAATTTTCGCATATTCTTGACGGGGACAGGGGCTAACCCATCCGGCGCAATAACGAGGTTCAAGACCCGTATCAAATCCGGAGCCGTATCCACCAGCGTACCGTCCAAATCAAATGTTATGGATATATTTTTCAAAATCGAATCGTGCATGATTTGCGATTAAGCTATATTCGGCCTGTGGGGAAGTGTCTAAAGTCCAATCGCCTTACGCAAAGTTTTATTTAATCGTGTTTGCCAGCCACGACCATCTTTTTTAAAATATGCCAAAATATCTGGATCCACGAACATGGTCACGCGTTGTTTGCGTGCTTCAGGCGACAAGGACGGCCTGCCGCGTTTGGCTTTTTGAAAAAAACTTGCATCCAATTCCTTCGCGTCGCCACTTTCATCAATGTAGGTTTTATTGTTCATAATATTTCCTTTCTTTTCGTGTCGCCTTGCGTAACGATATTATTCTGGTTTTCTCGTTTCGATAACACCAAACGCAGACAACCAAAGCATCAAACAAATATCCAATAGAAACGAAACGTAGCTCACCTCGGTCACTATATGTATCTTCTAAGGTTAGGGTATTATCCCAGTCAAACCGTGGCATATCAGCAAAATCAAGCCCGCGCTGCGCAAGCGTCTGTAAACGCTTGTTTTCGTCCCAGATATATTCGCTATCCATTCAATAAATATGCATACATTAAATAAAAAGTCAAGATTTAATATGCGTATAAATAATCGTATTTTTCAAAATCGAATCGTGCATATGTGTTTGTCATAGTCTAAAGAGTCATTAAATACAGTATTGCTTACAGAATAAAGGGCACAAAATGACGGATAATAGACAACGTGCGGCGATAATTTTAGCGGCGGGCAAAAGTACGCGGATGAAATCGGCTAAATCCAAGGTTTTGCATGAGGTTGGCGGCTTACCCATGCTGGCTTGGGTAGCAAAATTGGCGCGGGATGCGGGTGCGCACAGGATAGTTGCGGTTGTCGGCGAAATAAATGCTGATGTTCGAGCC
>JALSHM010000268.1 GCA_026982235.1 Robiginitomaculum sp.
CTATTTTGACAACCGCCGCGCCGTGCGTATGTCGGACGCCAAGGAAAGTGCTTTCGTCAATAAAGGCTTGCGGCTGGGCGATTGGATTGCGGCTATGTTGCTGGCGCTGAAACCACGCGGCATAGGCACACTGATTTACCGGGCGGACGGGCTGGAGAAAATCTGCTCTGCGCTTTCTGGTAAAGCCGGGCGCTTGCGCATTCAACCCATACATTCTTACGCCGACACACCTGCAAAACGCATTATCGTGCAGTTTCGCAAAAGCGTCAAAAGCGAGAGCGCCTTGCTCCCCGCCCTCATCATGCACGAACGCGGCACCGAAGAAAAATATGCACCAAACGCCGCCAAAGTTCTTACGGGGAAAACAAGGCTGTTACTTTCGTAAATATGACCGTAATCACAACTTGATTTTAACCCATCCACTCCATAGGTTCCGCCATTATAGACTTAGCTATTAGAGATTCTCATGGGTTCAAAGCCTTTATCATTCCAAGACCTTATCCTGACCCTCCAGCATTACTGGGCGCAGCAAGGCTGTGCCATTCTGCAGCCCTATGATATGGAGGTCGGGGCAGGGACTTTGCACCCGGCAACCACCTTGCGCTCGCTGGGGCCAAAGCCGTGGAAATGCGCCTATGTGCAACCGTCTCGCCGTCCGGCAGATGGTCGTTACGGCGAAAACCCGAACCGTCTGCAACACTATTACCAGTTTCAGGTTCTGCTCAAACCCAACCCGCCCAATATTCAGGATTTATATCTGGGTAGTCTCGAAGCTATCGGCATTGATATGGACCTTCACGATATCCGCTTTGTGGAAGACGATTGGGAAAACCCGACCGTGGGTGCCTGGGGTCTGGGCTGGGAAGTGTGGTGCGACGGTATGGAGGTCAGCCAATTTACCTATTTCCAACAAGTCGGCGGTCTTGATGTTGAGCTGGTATCGGGCGAATTAACATACGGCCTTGAGCGCCTTGCCATGTATGTGCAGGGCGTCGATAATGTTTATGATTTGGCTTATAATGATGCCAAGGGAAAAGATGCTGTGTCTTACGGTGATGTGTTTCACCAAAATGAGGTCGAGCAATCCAAGTTTAATTTTGAACACGCCAATGTAGAGCGCTTGGAAAACTGGTTCAAAACTGCCGAAGAACAGTGCCAAGCTTTGCTGGAACTCAACCCGCCGCTCCCACTGCCCGCCTATGAACACGCCCTAAAAGCCGGGCATTGCTTTAACTTGCTGGATGCACGCGGCGTCATATCACCAACCGACCGCGCCAGATATATCAAAGCCGTGCGCGATTTGTCTAAGGGTTGCGCCGAGGCTTGGGTGGCCAATGAGAGGGAGGCGGGGTAATGTGGAATAATATTTTAATTTCCGCTCATTCCCGCGCCCTCTTGGAAGTGCCCTTGGGGTGCGAAAGCGGGAAACCAGTTTCTTGCAAGAATGTGCGGGCTTTACCCGCTCTTTATGCGCTGGATACCCAGTCGTTGCTGGGTATGAGCGGGATTAGGGGAATAGTGTAATGTCTGAACTCCTCTTAGAAATCCTATGCGAAGAAATCCCGGCGCGGATGCAGGTTAAGGCGGGGGCGGATTTGGCGCGTTTGCTGTCGGCGGCGTTGACCAAGGCCGGGCTTGACGTTGACAATGTGCGCAGTTTTACCGGGCCTCGGCGTTTGGTGTTTGTGGCAGATGTGCCTGCGCGCTCCCCGGACGTGAGCGAAGAACGCAAAGGCCCGCGCGTCGGTGCGCCGGAGCAAGCGCTGGCAGGGTTTATGCGCGGGGCGGGGCTAACGGATATATCCCAAGCCGAGACTCGCAGTGATAAAAAGGGTGATTATTATGTCGCGGTTATCGAGAAACCGGGCCGGGAAGCGGGCGCTATAATCGCCGAAGCCGTGCCGGAAATTATGGGCAAATTCCCATGGCCGAAATCTATGAAATCGGGGGCTACCACATTCCGCTGGGTGCGGCCTTTGACCTCTATCTTGTGTGTGCTGGACGGTAAAGTCGTGCCATTTAGTGTCGGCGGTATCGACAGTGGCAATATCACTCACGGCCACCGCCGTATGGGCGTTGGGCCTTTTTCTGTGACCAATTTCAAGGCCTATAGACAGACGCTGGAAAACAAAGGCCATGTGATTTTAGATGCTTGCGAGCGTAAAGAGATTATCTTGAGAGACGCCCAAAAAGTCTGCGCCGATGCGGGGCTGGTATTGGTCGAGGACGAGGGTTTACTTAACGAAGTCGCAGGCTTGGCCGAATGGCCGACGGTTCTGTTGGGGGATATGGACGCGGCATTCCTCGAACTGCCGAGTGAGGTCATTCAACTGTCCATGCGCACCCACCAGAAATATTTTGCGGTCAATGATAAGCAAGGAAACCTAGCCGCAAAATTCGTTGTCGTCGCCAATCAGGTGGCACCGGACGGCGGTATAGAAATCGCCAAAGGCAATGCACGGGTATTATCAGCCAGACTAGACGATGCCCGTTTCTTCCAAGCCGAAGATGTAAGGGACGGCAAGAAACTCATAGATAATTACGACAAATTAGACGGCGTAATTTTCCACCAAAAACTGGGCACGA
>JALSHM010000269.1 GCA_026982235.1 Robiginitomaculum sp.
GAAAGATCAACTGTCGTACAGGCAGACAAGCCGCCCACACACATACTTATCACACATATTTTTGTTAGCTTCATTATTCATCCCATGATTGGTCAAAAAACCATTAGTGATATTTGTAATCTAGTTAAGCTGAAAACTAAATGAATATCCCCTATAGATGGTTAATATCGTAGTAAAAAATGAAATCAAGCCTACTGTTCAGTATATACTGTTATTTAAACTTTGCGGTTTTTGGTGCGGCTCCAGACCAGTGCGGCAATAATACAAATTGCTAAAATCACCAAACGCCTGAAGTCCCATGCCTCCAATATATCCGCGCCGGATCTACCTGCGAAATATTTATCCCGAATACCGACCAGCAACACAATAGCAACAAAAATAGGCGCAACAAACCGAACCAATACTATCATCAATTTTTGTAATCCTGGTGATACTCCGTGCATTTGGTCGTTGACCATAGATTTCTTCATGCGCCAGCCAACAAATAATATTGTTAAAAGCCCAGTTAGAGGCAACATAACGGCTCCGGTTAACTCACCGTCAATGACATCCATAAATCCTGCCAAATATATTGAACCAAAACCAAGAACCCACATAACAAATCCGGCGAGCGATGCAGCTACAACCCGTTTCAACTTAAACTTCTCAGCCACCCAAGCTACGGTCGGCTCCAACAAAGAGATAGACGAGGTTACGGCAGCAAATATAGCTAAGAAGAAAAACGCAGCACCGATGAAATTGCCGCCTGGCGCGGACGATAGAGCCACGGGCAAAGTTTGGAAGAAAATCCCGGCTCCAGCCGAAAAGTCTAAGCCATGAGAAAACACAATCGGAAAGATTGCTAGCCCGGCAATCAGTGCAACTCCAGTATCGGTTAGGCCAATGATAATAGCCGATTTAGGAATACTTATGGTTTTAGGTAGGTATGAACCGTAGGTAATCATAATAGCGCTACCCAATCCAATAGAAAAGAATGCTTGTCCTAAAGCCGCCGTTGCGACTTTTGGCGTAATCGCACTAAAGTCAGGCGCAAACAAGAATTTTAGCGCCTCTGCGGAACCATTGGTTTTCTTTCCATCCGCCATAACTTCCGTTCCAAAACCTGATGCTAGGCTATATAATGACAATACAATCAACAGCATAAAGAAGATAGGCATGAGTATTTTTGAAGCCATTTCAATGCCCTTATTGACACCGCGCGCCACCAAAAAAGTGGTTAAAAATGCAAAGCCAGTGAATGCAAGCAAGACGTTTTTGGGAGCGTCTGAAAGTGTCTCAGGCGTCTCAACCATATGGCCAAATTGTTCAGCTATTTGTGTCGCCGATTGCCCGGTAAAGCTACCACCCAAGAATTTTGGTATATAAACCATCACCCAAGCAGCAACCACGCAATAAAAACTGACAATCATGAAGGACGCTGCCATTCCAGTCACACCTAGCACGCTCCATCCACCCGAAACACCGGACTTTTCTGCAATATCATCAATACTGCGAATAGCACTGGAAGCGTTCCCTGCCCGACCAATGATAAATTCGCTCATAAGAACCGGGATGCCGATAAAAACTACACAAGTCAGATAAATGAGAATAAATGCACCGCCACCATTTGATCCGGCTTCTGCGGAGAACCGCCAAAGATTACCAAGACCAACGCTTGAACCTACCGCCGCCATAATAAAAGCGAAACGTGACGACCACTGCGTTGTACCTACAGATGCTACTCCAGCCATAATTATCCCCTAATGTAATTTCCCAAATGCGGGTTATCATTCGTTGTTTGGTTTACAGTCCCAATAAAAACGCCCCCCGTCAAGATTTGATGCGTAATATTTTACGTTTTTATACAATTCAGATTGTCAAACCAATACGCTATGCATAGACTTATGCCATGAATTACCATTCTTTGAAAAATGAGGCCTTGAAGGCCAGCTTTAGTGAAGCCCTTTTGTCCAGTCTTGCGCCGGACGGTGGGCTTTATATGCCAGACAGCTTGCCGCGCTTTGGTGAAGATGAATTGGCGCGGATTGGCGCTATGTCATTTCCTGCTTGTGCGGCGTATCTTGCCCGGTATTTTGTCGACGATAAGTTTTCTGACGCAGATTTACGAAATTTATGCGCCGATGCCTACGATTTTCCCCTTCCCATGCGCACATTGGACGGCCAAATACTAGACGCCGCCACGCCTGAACCGGGAGATGCCTATATATTAGAGCTATTTCACGGCCCCACATTGGCTTTTAAAGACTTCGCAGCCCGGTTTATGGGGCGAACGGTATCGCATTTATTG
Source organism: Robiginitomaculum sp. (assembly GCA_026982235.1). Lineage (GTDB taxonomy): Bacteria > Pseudomonadota > Alphaproteobacteria > Caulobacterales > Maricaulaceae > Robiginitomaculum_A. Next base: position 2,288 of record JALSHM010000269.1, read on the forward strand.
ACCCGCTCAGGTGAAAGCCGCACGATATTAGTCGCCACATCTGGCGATACAGGCGGCGCTATTGGCCATGCTTTTCTCAATTTGCCAGGTGTACGGGTGTTCATTTTATACCCAAATGGCGGGGTTAGTTCTGTGCAGGAACAACAACTTACCAGTATGGGCGGCAACGCTAATGTTAAAGCAATTGCCGTAGACGGCACATTTGATGACTGCCAAGCCCTTGTTAAAAAAGCTTTTGCAAACAAAGATATAAGCGCGGAACATAACCTAATGTCGGCCAATTCCATCAATGTTGGC
>JALSHM010000270.1 GCA_026982235.1 Robiginitomaculum sp.
TTTTGTTTCAATTTTGGTTTATGTGCCGCGTGAAAACTATAATACGACGGTAAGGCAAAAGATTGGCGCCTGTTTAAGTGCCGCTTGGAATGGTCGCGTGTCGGCTTTCTATCCGCAATATAGCGATTCCCCGATGGCGCGGGTGCATTTCATTATTGGCTTAGATCCAGATAATGAACATTCGCCAGATCTTTTGGCTTTGGAAAAACAAGTAGCAGCCTTAAGTCAGCCTTGGGCTGCTGGGTTGCACACTGAAGCAGAAAAGCATGGAAATGCGACAATTGTTAACCGTTTACCAGCCTTTAAAGCAGCATTTTCGCCCGCCTACCAAGCAAGCTTCAGTGCTGCTGATGCCGTTGAGGACATTTCTGTGGTTGATAGTATCAATGTTGATACGCCCATGGCTGTACGGGTTTATTCCCGTGAAGGTGACGGAGAGACCGTATTTAGAACTAAGTTTTATAGATTTGCCAAGCGCTTGGAATTATCGGATGTGATGCCGATATTTAACAATATGGGGCTACATGTTGTTCAAGAAACCGGATATAAAATTTCTCCAAAAGATACCGAAAGCGTGTGGATTTATGACTATGAAATGCGGCTCGAATTTACGCCGGAAGATAGGACGGGGCTTGAAGAGATTTTTCGGCAAGCCTTTTTGTCCATTTGGCATGGTCAAAACGAGGACGACGGGTTTAATGCGTTGATTTTACCACAAGCCGTGCATTGGCGGCAGGTTGCGGTGCTGCGATTATTGGCGCGTTACCGCAAGCAATCTGGGTTGGATCCTTCTGAGCAAGTGCAAATTCAGGCTTTGTCCCGTTATCCGAAAATTACCGGACAAATGCTTGAATTGTTCCGGACAAAATTTGATCCAGCCTTGAAAATATCTATGGATAAAAGGCGCCAGAGAGCTGTAGCGCTTGAGAAAGATATATTTGCGCAAATGGACAAGGTGACTTCGCTAGACCATGACCGAGCGTTGCGCCGTATGGCCTTGGTGTTACAGGCGGCTCTGCGGACTAATTTTTATATTAGGGATGAAGACGGCAAACCACACCCATTTATCTCTCTAAAAATTAACAGCCAAGCAGTAGAAGCTTTGCCTGCCCCCAAGCCTTACCGCGAGATATTCGTATGGTCACCGCGCGTGGAGGGCGTACATATTCGCTTTGGTCCTGTTGCGCGCGGTGGTCTGCGGTGGTCCGACAGGCGCGATGATTTTCGCACCGAAGTTTTGGGTCTGGTTAAAGCGCAACAAGTGAAAAATGCTGTCATTGTGCCAGTGGGTTCTAAAGGCGGTTTCTTCCCGAAAAATCTTCCAGTGGCTGGTAGCCGCGATGATGTATTTGCAGAGGGCATTGCCGCCTATACACAATTTGTCAGCGGCTTGCTCGATATTACGGATACCTATAAAGGTGAGGATACGGTTGCGCCTGAGAATGTGGTGTGCTGGGATGCTCCTGACCCATATTTGGTTGTTGCTGCCGATAAAGGTACTGCGACCTTCTCGGATATTGCTAACGGAATTGCGGCAAATTACGGCTTTTGGCTCGATGATGCATTTGCCTCCGGCGGTTCGGTTGGATATGATCACAAGGCTATGGGCATTACTGCCAAAGGCGGTTGGGAAGCGGTCAAGCGGCATTTCCGCGAGATGGGTAAGGACATACAAACCCAAGAATTTGATGTTATCGGTATTGGGGATATGTCCGGCGATGTGTTCGGCAATGGTATGTTACTGTCCAAGAAAATTCGCTTGCTGGCAGCCTTTGACCACCGCGATATTTTCATTGATCCGAACCCGGACACCGCCAAGACTTATAAGGAACGCGCACGATTGTTTGATATGCCGCGCTCAAGCTGGCAGGACTATAATAAAAAATTGATTTCCAAGGGTGGTGGCATCTTCCCGCGATCTAGTAAATCAATAGACCTTTCGCCTGAAATTAAGAAGCTAACCGGGTTAAGCAAAGATACAGTCACACCTAATCAGTTGATGAAAGCTTTGCTGAAATCTCAGTGCGAGCTCCTGTGGTTTGGTGGGATTGGTACTTATATTAAGGCGCAAGATGAAAGCCATGACGATGCTAGCGATAAGGCTAATAACCCAATAAGAATCAATGGGGTGGATTTGAAAGCGAAAGTCATAGGTGAGGGTGCAAACCTAGGTGTTACCCAAGCCGGGCGTATTGAATTTGCTAAGAACGGCGGGCGGATAAATACTGACGCTATTGATAATTCTGCGGGGGTTGATTGCTCTGATAATGAGGTCAATATAAAGATATTGCTTACAGGTGCGATTGAAAGTGGCGAGCTTAAACCTAGCGACCGCGTTAAACTATTGGAAAAAATGACCGATGATGTTTCGGCTCTAGTTCTGCGTCATAACTATGATCAAACTGGCGCTTTATCCCTCGCACAAATGTATGCCCGCGAGGAACACCATGCTTATGCGCGGTTTATGGAAACCCTTGAAGCTGCAGGAAAATTAGATAGGGGCGTTGAAGGTTTACCGTCCGCTACGGAAATGCAAACTATTGGCGACAAGGGGGGACAATTATCCCGCCCTGAAATCGCAGTC
>JALSHM010000271.1 GCA_026982235.1 Robiginitomaculum sp.
CAAAGTGCGGACCCGAAAAAATCCTTTGTCGCTAGAGACCTATCGCGCCAAGCCCCCCCGCATACAGTCAGGGCCACGGAGGACCCAAGGCAGGGGGGGCTGGCAGGTCTCTGCGAGCGTATGGGTTTTATGGCATGGAAAGGCCGGAAATGTCGCGCCAGAAGTTCGGGGTGTTTTGACGATTTGGGCACGTGTTGCGCCGGTTGAACGGCGAGTTAGTTCAAAAATATGAATCATTACAGTTGGTTGCTTTGCTGTATTTGTTTGCGTGTTTAGTAATAGTAATTTATATGGAGTGCTGCGTCATCAATGGAATACATTGAGCTTGGGTATTTTGGCCGGAAAGTTTAGCCTTGACAAATGGCCTCAATTGCTCTAGAAATCCCCATACCTAAGCCATCATATGTGCCAGCCGACGATACTTGTATTGTTTGTAGGCCGTGTCATTGTATCGGCAAACCGGAAAGATAGGCTTCGAGCGTTGATCTGGTTAAGACCGCATTGAGCGTGTGAACCCGACTTAGGTAAACAGTTAACGGATAGGCGTAGCGGTAACGTTGCGCCTATATCTGTTTTGGAACCTACTCATCTAATGAAGCCGTTTGGAAACATATTGATATGACTGCACGAATTTATCTGGATGTCCGCAGAGTGGCAGTCTTTAAAGTCACCGCTAATCTTATCAGTCTCAAGAGAAACATTGTAGTGTAAATCACGATTTACTGTGATACCGAAGCGTGCCGACGCTGTCAGCTTGCACTTTGGCGCGTGAGGAGGAATGTTTGTCTCAGACTGACCATGCCTCTCTTTGCCTAGCTCAAAATACCTATCATCGTCGTCTTTAAGAAAATGCCGTTTTCCACTCTTTTTCTTTTTTGGGATGCTTCTATTGCGAATCTCCCTTAGTTGCTTCTCTAGTAATTCTGGGAACTTACCTTTGTCGTTTTGCGTCAGGCATAAGTTGAAGACTTCGCTCAACTCGGGTGCTGCAAAGCTCGTGTAAGGAAGCAGTAAACACTTGAGTTTCTTTCCGTCGCGGAATGATTGCGATACGAAGAGGAGATTCTTGAGCCACCGTGTAAGATTATGACCAAAATAGTTCATCATGCCGTTTTGGGCATCAGTCGGGCTGAACGTCTTCAAGAACACTGCTGACAAAAAGCCCTGCAATTGAGTTTCATAGCCAATTTCGACAAGTACCCCAACCGCATCATGTTTGCTATGCGCGTCCAATAAGACCTTGATCAATTCATCATTGCTGCATGCGGGATTAATTGGTTGTAAGCTATATTGCACGCCTGTTCGCAATTTCTTTGGAACAACGGCTCCTTTCTTCTCGTCAAAAAATGCACGCACGCCAGCGTCTTTTGTGACGACAACAATTGCGACCTTCATCTACTTACCTTCGAGCAAACGGACAATAACTTTCGCGGGTATGTTTACGCCTTCAATCTCTTCTGGTGGCAGATCTGAAATTGCTTGAATAAATCCATAGAATGCACGGCGGCTTTTCCGTAATTTGTCTAGTTCTGTCGACTCAGGCTTAGTTTCGTTAGGCGCATCCGTATAAGAAAAACTTTCATTTGCAGGATGGACGCCGAGTTTTGCATATTGTTGTGGGTGTTGTGCGATGGAAAGTTCACTAATTTCCGTGTCGATAAAGCGGCGAAGCCCTTGGCCGTCGAGAATTTTTTTATAGTCAAAGTCAGCCGTCTTGAGGTCGGGTCCCAATTGACTAAGCAACAGGGGTTCTGCCGATTTATTCCAGTGCTCGGTCGAAAACTCGATAATCTTTTTAGCTAAGTTTTTTTTGGTATCTGTCATGCCAGCCCCTAAATTATTCGACCACGTGGTCGCCGTTCAAGGTAACGTAACGTGTTCTAAGCCATAATGAAATATGTGAAGTGAATATCAAACGTTCTTCCATTCGTCAAATTGTACGGGCTTCATGAGCCGCCCCCCATTCACCTTCTTCGCAATCGTCGCTAACGCCGCCACCCAGCGCCGCCAGGCGGTCTGGCGCACGCAGCCTGCCTGAATGCAGACATAGCGCCATCGGTGGCCCTCGGCGCGGAGCCAGATGATTTTGGCATCCTCGGGCGACACCAGCCGCAGCCAGTCGAGGCACGCCTCCATTTGCGCGATGTCGGCGGCCGAGGGGACGACCCGCATCCGGACCTCGTTATAGCCATAGGCGTGGCGGGTGTCCTGCACATAGTCGGGCCAGGTGGAGCCATAGCCCTTCGGCCCTGACCCCGGCGGGTTGGGCAGGCGGCGCAGGGTGCGGGCGGCCTCCTCGAACAGATCCTCCAGATCGCTGGGCGTGAGTTTGCGTTTCCGTTTCAGCTGCATGCCGATTTCCTTTCCATCTCTGCCAGCCATTTCTCAACCGAGGCGCGCCGGTACAACACCCTGCGCCCGATGCGAATGCGGGGCGGGCCGATGCCCTGTGTGGCCCAGCGCGCCAGCGTGTCGGGGGTGACGGACAATTGCCGCGCCAGCTCCGCCCGATTAATCCAGTCGTTCAAAACGCTGTGTTTGGGTTCATGTGCCATCGGTCCGGTTTTCCTTATTCTCGGC
>JALSHM010000272.1 GCA_026982235.1 Robiginitomaculum sp.
TCAATTCAGTGCCTTGGGCAAAGCCCGTGGTTTCCCCCGCAACACAGCGCAAGCCAAAACCCCGGCTCGTGTCAAAACTGGCGGTTTTTAAGCGGCCATCATCAAAGCTCAGCGATTCGCTTGATCCGCGCTCCACAAACAATTCCCCGTCGTCCGCCCCGCGCAAAGTCTCGTCCAAGATTTTTTGCGCACTGGCACACCCCAAATCACTATCATCAAATACAAAATTACTCATATGCTCGCCAAACCTGCTAAAAAAATCACTTTGTCAAAAATATATGGGGGTTTTTGACTAAATCGATAAGTTGCGCAAGCAGTTTCAATCACTTTTCCGCAGGGATAACCCCGGAGCACCTTGCGTGGATACCTATTTAGCGGGATAGTTTTACCGTGTTATCCGCGACCTGTCCACCATGAAGGCTAGCCCTGCGAACAGCGTGTAAATGAACCATGACGTTATACCGACTTCTTTTATGGAGTTTGGCGGCGAGCCGAAATTGCCTATATATTGGACGGTGACCATCAAGGCGATAAGGGCTATGGGCCAGATGCGGCCTGCTTTGCTTTTGGCGGCGGTGTTTTTCAGATAGTACCACATGGCCAATATGAATATGCCGACCTCGAAGGAAAAACTGACAATCCGGTGGTTCCATAGACCAAACCCATATTTATCCGTCCCGAACCACAGTGGTAAATCCGGCACATGGACGATGAGGTCCATAAACCAATGGGAAAGGACGACCAAGCCGAATATGATAGCGCCAGCCTTGGCTTGTTTCCTAAACATAAATCCGAAAATGAGAGCGGCACCCAGTGCCCAAATTATCGCCATGCCGAGAGAATGTGTGTAGGGCATATGATAAAGATCAAGGGCGCTGGCCTCGGTAAATCCCGGCGTGACACGGCCTTTTTCCACGCCAGCTAAAATCAACCCCGCCCAAGCATAATCAACCAATTGTGCCCCGACAAAGGCTTGCCATAATTTTATGCGCCCCGTGCCAGCACCCATAGCCGCTGGTGCGTAATGTCCAATAAACATAGGCCTCCCTTACTTATTTTCCCCGTATATAGTATATATATGGAAATAAGCATAGCGCAAATCTGTTGGAATACTATCTGCTTTGCGCCAATATCCGGCTCTGTCCTTTGTTTATAACAAACAATTCAGTCACATATCTGCCAAAGGGTGGGAGAATAATGGAAGCTTAACTTGTGGTTCATTACCACTTAACTGCATTATTTTTTTAATCCGCCATCACTGTTTTGTCTTTATTTTTCAACATGATATTTGATTTATTATTTAGTGTTTTAGCTAAATCTCTTATTTTATTTTGCTGTTATCAAACCTTCTGATTTCTGTTTCCGATTTCCGACTTCTGCCTATGCGCGTATTCATCCTTGACACCCCCCCCGATTGTGTAGGTTATGTTTCCATTTACAGAGTTCCATTTACAGAGGAGGAATGGTGATGAAAAAATACTTGGTGATTGGCAGTGTAATTGTCTTGGCTGGTTTAGGGGCTACATATGCATATGCCTCATGTGCGAGTGGCTGTATGTCAGGTTGTGCCTCGGTATATGCAGGGACAGGTGATGGTGCGGGTTTTAACAATTGTGTTTCCCAATGTATTCAGAATAATTGCCAGCGAATAAAATAAATCACAAGTAAAACCCATGGTTAACATTGCTTGTTAGGCAGTGTTGTACAAGTATATATGGTTTGTTTATATTTACTTTGTGCACTAATGGAGACAATATGAACTGGTTCAGTATTTTTCGCCTCACTTTGAAAGCTTTGTGCGGGTCTTTATTATTCTCTTTATTTGTGTCTGGTTGTATTGAAGGAAAACCCCAAAATGTAGATGAAACAGGCAAAATTACACTGTCTGCTAACTGTAGGCTAAATTGGCATCCACAGGTGGATTTTACAAAACGTTATGTGTATGGAAGTTTGAAAAATGATAATTTGGACTTACAACCAATTTATGAGACGCGCATAAAAAGCGTCAATGATGTGGGCGGAATTACAGTTGTTCGTATACTTACACGGTTCTTGGTCAACGATGATATGGTCATTAGTGAAACACGCGAAGTCAGTGATTTTATATTGGATACGACCTATTGGAATTATGAAATGCCTGATGCGACCACACCAAGGCAAAAAGTGCGTAGCGTTGATGGATTAAAAGCTGGAATTTTACCAAATATCAAATTGTCCCAAACCGTAAAACTCAAATTGTTGAATATCGCATATCATAATGGGCAGGCCGTACCGGAAGTAAAGGAGCTTAAAACCTCAATAAAACTTCTGGGGTGTGGACATATGGATATTGCGGGGCGCACGCACGATATCAGGATTTATGATTTGCGGTATCCGATATATACTTTTGGCCAAGACGGCAAGGAAGATATAAAGCCGTTTCATCAACAAATTATACTTGATGAAAAAACAGGTATTGAGCTTAAAAAAACAATCTTTGACCAAGACGGACAAGCTAGCAGCAAAACTGTACTATTAAGGGAAGAACCAGTTTAATAGCTATTGCATAAGTAGGGCGCTTAT
>JALSHM010000273.1 GCA_026982235.1 Robiginitomaculum sp.
AAGCAAGCGCTCGCAGTCAAAAACTTCACCATGCAAGCCCGCAGTGCCAATGGCGCGAAACTGGACTCCATACAGAACATGAGCGCGCGCATACGCAGTCAAAAACAATGGCGTCCCCATAATGCCGCTCAAAATATTCGACTGGCACCCTTTGACATAGACTTTGCCTATGCTGACCAAGGTGACAATATACGTAATGTCACAATTAAAGGCGGTATAGATTATGACGGCCCCGTGCCCGGCGGGGATGTTATCGGTCTGGTAGCAGACGGGGTGATGAATGTGCGGCTTCGCGGCAATACTTTCACCCTTGGTTACACCCCGACAAAGCCGCTCTCCATTGCAAATTTTACCAATCCGTCTGGCTGGACAAGCAAAGCACTTCAATTCACCATGGAGCCACAAACGGATTTATTGCGTAAAACATCGCGCACAAACGTCATGGGTGCAAAGCTCAGAAATGTGCGAACCCAAATTATTGGCCCAGAAGACAAGCGGCATTTAAATGCACAATTTGAGACAATGAATATACGCGCGGATTTCGCAAAATCGCCCATACATTGGCAAATTGGCGTGCAAAACACAGATATTAAATCCGAAGATTTCCCAGCGCCCGGCACACATATTATATCGCCAAATGCCGATCTTAATGTGTACCAAGCCCAAAGCGGGTTGATGACTTTTGACCTGTTAAGCCCGGATACATTCGTGTCGACAGATAATGCCAAAATAAAAAATCTGAATATTGGTTTGCAGGGAAGCCCCGACAATATGGCGTTCACGTATAATGCGGGCAGTGTCACCATGGTCGGCGGTACAGTGCCTGTATTGCCTATGCACGGTACAGCACAGCTTAAATCCGGCGTGCTTATTGGGCGTGCGATTACCAATTTGCCCAAAACAAAAGACACCCCTATCGACATACAATTTCGTTCAAAAGACGGGCAAGGGAGCGCCAAAATTATCATCCCAAAAATTATATTTGATCCGCGCGGTCTGCAACCCCAGCAATTAGTGCCTGTTCTTCGCGGTAAATTGGCAGAGGTATCGGGTGAAGCTTCTGCTGAATTTGATTTCGTGTTTGGCGGCGGGCAGCCCGTACAGTCCAGCGGCTGGGCGGATTTAAAAGGCCTAGATGTCGGCACATTGGTTGGACCACTTAGCGGGGTTAATGCAAAACTGGTTTTCACATCTATTTTTCCTCTAAAAACCGAAGGCGTGCAAACCGCAACTCTCTCAGGGTTTGACCCAGGATTTCCCCTCAAAAACGGCACAATAAAATTTGCCATTGTCCCAGGCGGCATAAAGATAATCGAAGCTGTTTGGCCAATTGAAAACATATCAGGTACAGCTGGAAAAATATATCTCAGTCCAACAGATTGGCGGTTCGCAGATGTGGAAAACCGTGTAGAAGTCAATGTGGAAAATGTCGGGCTTGGCACGATGTTGGCCAATATTGGCAAAGATAAATTTTCCGCGACTGGGCAAGTCTTCGGCACACTTCCTGCCCGGATAAATGGTGTAGACGTCTTGATTGAAAACGGCGTGCTTGCCGTTGAGGACGGCGGCGTCATCCGCTATAAAAGCGCCACAACAGACGCCACGGCGGCGCGTAATAAAAATGCCGAATATGCTTTTAAGGCGTTGGAAAATTTCCATTACAAACAATTAGAAGCCCGAATTGACGGCCCCATAGACGGAGATATGGCGCTGAAAATTGTGTTTGATGGCCAAAACCAAGACGTGCTCGGCGGGCAGACATTCCAATTCAACACTTTGGTCTTGGGCGAGCTGGCCAATATCGCCCGTAACTTAACCAGTTCTTTTAGCAATGAAGAAAATTTATCACGGATTATGGAAATCCAAAAAAGTAAAACCACTGAGTAATTACGCGTCACATGAGTATTGCTTAAACAAGCCGTTAATGGCAAGTTCAGCTCGATTGTTATAAGGTGTAAAAATGAAAACAGTTTGGAAAATATCGTTAATCGGTTTGGTTTTTGTTGCGGCCTTGTCTGCATGTACCCATACGGTAAAGTTTGAGCCATCGGACAAGCCGATAGTCATCAATATTAACCTCAATATCCAACAAGAAATCCGTGTCCGCCTGGATAAGGACATTGAAGACTTATTAGCAGATAATCCAGATGTGTTTTAAGGAGGCCCAAATGAAACTTATGACCAAATTTATCAGTGCCGCAATAGCCGCCAGCTTCGTTGTCGGCAGTGTCACCACATTGCCCGCCTTTACGCCCCCGGCGCACGCACAAGCCACAAGCGCCAAAGCTATCGTTGATCAAGCCAAAACAGACGGCATTGTTGGCGAGAAACTGAACGGCTATCTTGGTATTGTCCGCGCAGATGCCAGCGCCGAGATTCGGGCGGCGGTCAATGAAATTAACATTAAACGCAAGTCTATCTATACCCGCTTAGCTCGCGAACAAAAAGTCAGCATCTCTGATGTTGCGGGGCTTACAGGTGAAAAACTTATCGCCAAAGCCAAGCCCGGCCAAATGGTTATGCTCGGCGACGGGAAGTGGCATGTCACTGGTTCATAGGCT
>JALSHM010000274.1 GCA_026982235.1 Robiginitomaculum sp.
ATTGGTCGCGATAAATGGGCCCTGGTGGCGGAATTGGTAGACGCGCTAGCTTCAGGTGCTAGTTTCCTTATGGAAGTGGAAGTTCGAGTCTTCTCCAGGGCACCATGCTTCGCCAAAGGCTACGCATGGCAGGACATGTATAATATAGAAAACAGGGGGAATAATGGCTATACATTTACATAAGGGAGATTTACCGGACGGGCTTGATTTTGGTAGTTCTGTTGCCGTTGACACGGAAACTCAGGGCTTGTCTTTGGTGCGTGATAAATTGTGTTTGGTGCAATTATCGGCAGGCGACGGCGATGCCCATATCGTGCAAATGGATCGTAACGTTTACGACTGTCCCAATTTAAAAGCTTTACTAGCAGATACGAGTGTTGAGAAAATTTTTCACTTTGCTCGTTTTGATGTGGCTATGCTCAAGCAAAATTTGGGTGTAGATTGTGCGCCTATTTATTGCACAAAAATTGCGTCTGCCTTGGTACGCACATATACGGATGCCCACGGTCTTAAAAACCTTTGTAAAGAGCTTCTCAATGTGGATCTTTCCAAACAACAACAATCATCCGATTGGGCAACGGAAGGACTAAACAAGGCGCAATTGGAATATGCAGCCTCGGATGTATTATACCTGCATCAGCTACAACGGATTTTAACGGCGCGTCTCATACGTGAAGGCCGTTACGATCTAGCCAAAGCCTGTTTCGATTTTATGCCTACCCGTGCAGGGCTGGACATTGCTGGTTGGAATGATGTGGATATTTTCTCACATAATTTTAGATAGGGATATGTTCCGGCGGGTTCGCTAACCAAACTGTAATCTATTGCCTGCAATCTGGTATCGCATATTTGGTTTATATATTGTATGAAGAACCAGTTTTAACGCATGTGAATAATTATGACGACAAGTATTGTAGACAATACGAATGGTAATAACGCCTCTGGCCATGCTTTATCCCATTGGGAGCCGCGCCATGCGTTGTCGCTGGAAGCAGCGCGGCGGCACAGCACATTTATTCGCTATGCCCGGCTATTGCTGATTGCTTTTTCAGGGGCTTTGCTTTTGACCTTGCTTTGGTATTTTATCTCTACGCCCAAGCCCAAACCACCGGAAGATAATCCCAACGAAACCGTTAAATTTACACATCCTGTCTATAAAGGCCGCACGGCAGATGGCTTGCCTTATAGGATTTCAGCTGACACGGCGACGCGATTTATTCAAAATCCTGACGAAACCAAATTGGTCAATCCGGTACTAAATTTCCTGCGTTCGGGCGAAGCCAAAGAAAGTCAGGTACTGGCTTTGACGGGTCTATACAATGCCGAAACTCAGGTGTTGGAATTGCATCAGGAAGTCCGTTTAAAGACAGACGATGGCTATGATTGTAAAACCAACCATGCGCGGATTTTTGTTAAAGGTAAGCGCATAGAGGGCGACGAACCCATAGATTGTGTTGGCGCTTTTGGCCAGGCGGCGGGCCAAGCGTATGAGATAAATGATGATTATAAGGAATTTGTTTTTAAAGGCGGTATGACCGCGTTAATTATTCCCGAAAAGGCCGATAATGTGCTGAATGGCGGCGAGATAATTGCGCCCTTAAGGGGAGGGCAGGAGTGAAGAAGTCAATGTACAAGATATTTTTCAGCACCCTTGCGTTCGGTTCTTTGGTGTTGGTGAGCCCGGCCAATGCTCAGGTTTCTTTTGGTAATGATGACCCTATTAGTGTCAAGGCTGAAAAAGCCACATATCGGGGTGCCACTACTGTCCTGACTGGAAATGTACGGGTTAAACAAAAAGATGCGACTATATTGGCCGATCGCATGGATTTATTTCGTGCGGAAACGTCGGTACGCACGCCTAATGAAGCAGGTGACGCCGAGGGAAATTTTATCAAGTTGGGGAATATTAACCGGATCGTGGCTATTGGAAACTTTAAATATATCACCCCAGAAAACCGCGTCACAGGTGATAAAGGGGTTTACGAACGCGATAAAGAGATTATCACAGTAACTGGAAATGCGCGGTTCATTCAGAATAATGGGAGCACAGTGACGGGTAATAAGATGATATATGACCTCAATACCAACCGCGCCAAAATTGCAGGTAATTGCGCAGGGCGGGATTGTAAGAAAAATGACCGTGTCGAGATTAAAATTGGTGGTAAATAGAGGCGGCCAACACAATAGGAAAACAATATGACGATTGTAAAAATGAGCAAAATACTAGCAGGGCTGTTTTTGGGTTTGATAATATTTGCCCCTGCGGCAAATGCGCAATTTGCATCCGGCAGCTCATCACCGATAAATATTACGGCGGATAATGTTGCCTATGCTGGCGACAAATCTATCCTAACAGGCGGTGTGGATGTGCGCCAAGGTGATGTGCGCGTACTTTCGGATACTATGGAAGTGTTTACCGCAGGCGGCGGTAGTCTGGGGCAGGGCGATATTTCTAAAATCATCGCCATTGGTAATTTCTATTATTTAACACCAGATCAAAGTGTACGCGGCAAGCAGGGCATATATACGCGTAGCAATGATACATTTGTGGTCACAGGGAATGTCATCATGAAACAGGCGGACGGCAGTGTCATTACTGGCGAAAAATTGTTTTATAATTTAACAACACAAAATGCCCGTGTGGTCGGGAGCTGCAAAGGGCGTAAATGTGGCTCTAAGGGCCGGGTCAATATTCTAATTAAAAACACACAAAATATTGCAAAAAGTAATTCATAGACAATGAGCGAAGCACAAAATGAAAATACCGCGCCTAGCATTCCCCAACAGGGGCTGGCGGCTGTTGGTATCGGCAAATCCTATAAAGGCCGCGCTGTGGTCAAGGGTATTACATTGTCCGTGCAGCGCGGTGAAATCGTTGCGCTTATGGGGCCAAATGGTGCGGGCAAGACCACCAGTTTCTACATGATAATGGGGTTAATCGAGGCTGATCGGGGGCAGATTTTATTAGACGGTCACGATATTACCAATTTGCCCATGTATCAACGCGCCCGTCTCGGCGTTGGTTATTTGCCCCAAGAAGAAAGCATTTTTCGCGGGCTTACGGTCGAGGAAAACATCCGTGCCGTGGTCGAACTCACCGAAAAAGACCGTTCAAAACGCGACGACAATGTTGATGCGCTCTTGGACGAGCTTAATATTGGCCATATCCGCAAAAGCCCGGCACTGGCACTTTCTGGCGGGGAGCGCCGCCGGGTGGAAATCGCCCGCGCACTGGCGTCTAGGCCGTCCTTTATATTACTGGATGAGCCTTTCACCGGTATTGACCCGATTGCGATTAACGATATTTCCGACTTAATCCGTTATCTTAAAAAGCGCGGGATTGGTATTCTGATTACAGACCATAGAGTACGCGAAACGCTGGACATTGTCGACCGGGCATCGATTATGTTCCAAGGCGATGTTTTGTTTGAAGGCACACCAGAAGAAATCCGCGCCAATGAAGATGTGCGCCGGGTTTATCTGGGCGAAAAATACGCTTAAATTTTATCGACTTATTTATAATACTGCACGGCTGCTTTGGCGGCATTGTGTAGCATGATGGCAATAAAAAACCACCATAGTCCGCCAATATAATTACCCCTGACTAATGACCATGCGGCCCATGCCATGAGGGCATAGCTAAACACCATGCCAATTCGCGCAGCAATGCGGGTTGCTTTTGGGTAATCGCCCAAAAACTTCCACATAATCGCTCGGAAAATTTGCCCGCCGTCCAGAGGAAAAGCTGGCACCATATTGATGATTGCCAAAATGAAATTTATCCACGACAAATAATTTAAAATTACCAAGATGGGCGCACTCAAATCTAGACTACGGGCTAGACCGGCAAGGGCAAGGAATAAACACCCCAGTAAGAAATTGACCAGTGGACCTGCGCCAGAGATGAGAATTTCTTCTTTGGGTGATTTGGCTCTGCGTGCCATTTGGGTAATGCCGCCAAACATCAATAAGGTGACGCCCATAACGGGAATGCCGAACCTGCGTGCGGTTACTGCGTGCCCCATTTCGTGCAACAGGATAGACAGAAAAAACCCTGCTGCGCCTGCGACGGCTAACAGCCAATAAAATGCTGCGTAATAATTGGGCAATACATAAGGCAAATAGCGTGTCGCCAATGACCATATAATTAAGCCTGCAATGAAAATCCAGCTGGTATCCAAGCGCACATTAAACCCAAGCATACGAAATTCTAAAAGTGTATTGCCGCCCATAATGAACCCTTGCAGTTAGTGTTTCTCATACCTTTACACGGAATGTATGGGATGTCCAAGGGCGGATAATGCGGCTTCCATTGTAGCTTCTGACAAGGTTGGGTGGGCGTGAATAGTGCCAGCCATGTCTTCTAGGGTGGCGTTCATTTCTATGGCCAAAACAAATTCGCCGGAGAGTTCAGACACATGCCGCCCGACGGCTTGGATGCCGATGATACGGCCTGTCGTCTTGAGGGCTAAAATGCGGACAAAGCCACCGCCATCTGCTGTACCCGTAGTCAGGGCGCGGCCATTCGCCGCCCAGCGGAATTTACCCGCGACCACATCAAGCCCTTTGTCCTTGGCTTCGCTTGGCGTCATGCCTACCGAGATAATTTCGGGATCCGTGAAACACACTGCCGGAATTGCAGCGGGGGCAAAACGGCGTTTTTTGCCTGCGATAATTTCCGCCACCATCTCCCCTTGGGCAGAAGCTTTGTGGGCGAGCATGGGTTCACCGACCAAATCACCAATAGCATATACACCGCGCATAGCCGTGCGGCATTTATCGTCGACTTTGACAAAAGCGCCGTCCATATCTACGGCCATATTTTCCAACCCCCAGCCTTCAGTATTGGGGATACGGCCTACCGTCACCAATACCTTGTCACAAACCAATTTAACCTCTGCGCCGTTTTTTTCGGTATAGAACAAAGTATGCTTGCCGTCTTTGGTGCTTACGGACTTGGCAAAACTTTCTGTTTGTATGGATACCTTATGATCACGCAACCATTTGGACACGGGTGCTGATAATTGTTTGTCAAAGCCCGGCAATATGGTTTTGGCGGCCTCAATAAAGGTCACCTCACTCCCCAATTTGCGGTAAGCAATGCCCAACTCCATGCCGATATAGCCTGCGCCAATAACGGCCAGTTTTTTTGGCACGGATGTTAAATCTAAGGCCTCAGTGGAGGATATGATTGGGCCGTCTTTCTCTTTAGAAAAAGGGAGACCCTTAAGTTCAACGCTTTTGGAGCCCGTCGCTAAAATAACATTTGTCGCGGTAATTTTATCGTCGCCGACGCTACAGGTCTTGGCATTTTCAAACACTGCCCAGCCAGACACTATGCGTACGCCAGCCGCCTTCAAAAGCCCGGCCACGCCTGAGCTAAGCTTGTCGGTAATCCCGTCTTTCCAGGCGATAGTTTTTTTAAAATCCAAATCTGGTTTGTCGGCGGACAAGCCGATACTGGAATTACCGCTGGCATTGATGCTCGCCTGTTCAAATTTCTCCGCCGCCTCGATGAGCGCCTTGGACGGAATACAGCCGCGTATCAAACAGGTTCCACCGAGCCGCCCATCCTCAACCAGAATAGTATCCAGCCCTAGCTGCCCCGCTCGAATAGCGGCCACATACCCCCCAGGCCCGGAGCCGACGACAAGCACGTCACACGTATAATGTTCAGCCATTATTCCTTCCCCCATTTATGGGGGAAGTGGGCGCCTCTTGGCGCTCGATGGGGGGCGCCCCTCAAATCTTGGTGCAGGCCGATAGACCGCCCCCCATCCCCCCTGCGGGGTACTTCCCCCACAAGTGGGGGAAGGAAAGAATGGAAGTCTGCTTTGCTATTCAAAATCATATCCCCCCCTAATCAATAAACAAAGTCGCCGGGTGTTCCAGCAAGTCTTTAATATAGGCCACCATTTCGGCGGCGTGGAAACCGTCTACGACTCGGTGGTCGAAGCTGGTTGAAAAATTCATTATCTTGCGCACGACCATCTGCCCATTTTCCATCACTGGTGTGTCGACAATTTTGTTGGGACATAAAATAGCCACTTCTGGGCGGTTAATGACGGGCGTCGCCATAACGCCCGCAAGTTTACCCAAAGATGTTAGGGAAATAGTCGAGCCGGAGAGTTCCGCCGGTGCGATGCTTCCGGTTTTTGCGGCTTCGCCAATACGGGCAATTTCACTGGCAAGTTGCCAAATATCCTGGCTCTCAGCGTGGCGGATAACGGGCACCATCAGCCCGCCGGGTGTTTGTGCCGCCATGCCGATATGTACCGGATTATGTTGGGTGATAATACCTGCATCATCATCAAATGTAGCATTGCACTGTGGCCATAATTTCACGGCTTTGACCATGGCGCGCATAAAGAACGGCATCAGGGTCAATTTGGGCCTATGGGCGGCGCGCGTATTGTTCAGGTGAATCCGTGTGCGTTCTAGTTCCGTCATGTCGATAGATTCCACATAAGAGAAATGGGGAATACGGCGTTTACTCTCGCTCATACGTTCGGAGATAATGCGGCGCATGCCTGTGACTTTAATGTCCGTTGCGCCCGCAAGTTTTTGTAAGCCTGCGCCACCGCCTTTGGCATAGGCGTCTAAATCTGCATGGGTAATTTGCCCGGCTTTGCCTGATGCAGGCACCAAGGCCAGGTCAATATCCTGTTCTTCGGCGCGGCGGCGCACTGCGGGCGAGGCCAAGGGCTTGGCGCCGTGTGTAGAAACGACAGCAGGCGCTGGCACCGCCTTGGGTTTAGATGCTGGCTTGGATACGGGTTTTGGTTTTTCTTTGTTCTGTGCTTTGGGCGCTTCCATTTTAATTGGTGTTGGAATAGCGCTTTCCTCTTTAATATCTGTATCTTCGTCCATTTCGAAGACAACCAAGGCACCGCCCACCGCCATAATTTCCCCGGCCGCACAGCCCACACTGGTCACGACACCACTCACCGGGGCAGTAAGTTCAACTGTGGCTTTGTCGGTCATAGCGTCACAGACGGGGTCATCGCTCGCGACTTTATCGCCGACCTTAACGTGCCATTCTGTAATTTCGGCTTCGGTCACACCCTCGCCAATATCCGGCATTTTAAATATATGCTTGGTCATTTTGTTATTCTTCCATTATTCTAAGGATTGCATCGCTACAGCGTTTTAGGCCGGGGAAGTATTCCCATTCGAGTGCGTGGGGGTAGGGTGTGTCCCAACCCGTTACGCGCATGATTGGTTTTTCGAGGGCATAGAAACAGTGTTGTTGTACTTCTGCGATGAGCTCTGCACCAAAGCCTGACGTTCTGGTGGCTTCGTGTAGTATCAAACAGCGCCCGGTCTTGGTGACAGACTTGACGATTGCATCCAAGTCCAGCGGGGAAAGCGAACGTAAATCAATGATTTCTGCATCCACGCCCGTAGCGTCTACGGCGGCATCTGCGACCCAAACCATAGTGCCATAGCACAATATGGTCA
Organism: Robiginitomaculum sp.; assembly: GCA_026982235.1. Taxonomy (GTDB): domain Bacteria; phylum Pseudomonadota; class Alphaproteobacteria; order Caulobacterales; family Maricaulaceae; genus Robiginitomaculum_A. The sequence goes on from JALSHM010000274.1 coordinate 7,462, forward strand.
GATCCGCCCCCTGCCGATGAATGCGGGCTTTTTCGAAATCAATCGTGTAGTGGCCTTCGGGCACTAGGCCAAGCTCGTGCCCGCCCCAGTTTTTTGCCGGGCTATGTGGGTCGCCGTCAAATGGTCCATTATATAGCCGTTTGGGTTCAAAAAACACCACCGGGTCATTATCTTCAATAGCTTTAATCAACAAACCTTTGGCGTCATAGGGATTGGACGGAATAATGGTTTTAATCCCGGCAATATGGGTGAACAAAGCTTCGGGGCTTTGGGAGTGGGACGTACCGCCGTGAATGCCGCCGCCCATGGGCGAGCGTATGGTAATAGGTGCGGTAAAATCGCCGTTAGAACGGTAACGCAACCGGGCGGCTTCCGAACAAATCTGATCAAAGGCCGGATAGATATAATCGGCAAATTGAATTTCAACAACCGGGCGCAGGCCAAAGGCGCCCATGCCGACAGCGGTGCCGACAATACCACCTTCGGAAATCGGGGTGTCGAAACAGCGGTGCAAACCGTGCTTTTCTTGCAGCCCCGCCGTACAGCGGAAGACGCCGCCGAAATACCCAACATCTTCGCCGAACACCAATACATCTGGGTCTTGGCTCATTTTCACATCCATCGCCGAATTGATGGCTTGGATCATATTCATTTGCTTCATTTTGGGTTTTTTGTCAGACATATCTAAACCCCCAATTCTTGGCGCTGGCGGCGCAAATGCGTCGGCACATCTTCGTATACTTTTTCGAACATGGTGGCAGGGTTAATTCCTGTTTGCGTGGTGAGTGTGCCCAAGCTTTCGGCTTTTTTATAGGTTTCCAGCACATAGGCATCCAATTCTTTCTCAAGTGCCGCGTGGCGTTCGTCGTCCCATTCGCCAATAAGTATTAAATGTTGCTTCAAGCGGTCTATAGGATCGCCGAGCGGCCAAGCATTTGGCTCATCTTTGGCGCGGTATTTGCTAGGGTCATCAGAGGTTGAATGCCCTTCTTTGCGGTAGGTGAAATGTTCAATAACCGTTGCACCACCGCCCAAGCGCGCTCTTTGTGCTGCCCATTGTATGGCGGCGTAAATGGCCAGAAAATCATTGCCGTCAATGCGCAAACTGGCCAAGCCAAAGCCAAGACCCCGATAGGCAAATGTCTTGCTTTGCCCTGCGGCAATACCTTGGAATGACGAGATCGCCCACTGATTATTGACAATATTGATAATAGCAGGGGCGCGGTAAGTAGACGAAAAGTTTAGAGCGTAATGAAAATCACCTTCCGCAGTTGCGCCTTCACCGGTAAAGGCACAGGAAACACCGTCCGTACCTTTAGGCGCAGGCCATGGCCCAGCCAATGGCATGGCTCATTTGTGTGCCGAGGGACGCGCCAATGGAATAAAAACCATGTTCTTTAGAAGAATAACAAATTGGGATGGCTTTACCTTCAAGCTTATCGCCAGAATTTGACAAAACTTGGCACATTAAATCTTGGAGGGGAAAGCCGCGCGTCAGCAACATACCTTGTTGGCGGTAGGACGGAAACACCATGTCGTCACTTTTGAGCGCCATGGCGCTGGCAACAGCAATGGCTTCTTCGCCTAAGCTTTTCATATAAAATGAAGCCTTGCCTTGGCGCTGTACAATGAACATGCGCTTATCCACACTACGGGTCAGCATCATATTGCGCAGACCAAGGCGCAAAATATCGGCGTCCAGCTTAGGATCCCAAGGGCCTTTTGCGCGCCCGTCCAAGGTTAAAACCCGTACAAGTCCAGACGCAAGTTGTTCGGTCTCATAGGCATCTACCAATGAATCAGGACAGGGCAGGGTATGGGTTTTATCAGAGACCAGATCCGGCATATGTAGATTAGAGAAGTCCGGTGTGTCGCCAGGCCGATTAAGGGGCTCAGGAATGAAGAGATTTGAGGTATTTCTGCGGTTTGCCATAGACACTATCCTAGTTGGAAAAATAATCTTAGGTATTATTACCTTATTTACAGGCATTTATGTTTGCAAATAATCTTTAATTAGCGCATATATAGGTATAAAATTACGCGAAATATGAATAATGAGAAATAATATGTCTGTTAAACTTGATAATATTGATGCTAAAATCCTACATGTCGTCCAAAATGATGCCGCCCTGTCCGTGGCGGAAATCGCGGATAAGGTCGGCTTATCTTCGTCACCTTGTTGGCGCCGGATTAAGCGTATGGAAGAAGAAGGTATTATCAAGCAACGTGTCACGCGCTTGTCACGGGAAAAATTAGGCTTGGATTTTGAAGTGTTTGTCGCGGTTAAACTGGCCATGCCCAACAAAGAAAATATGGAAAAATTCGAGCAAGCCATACAGACCATGCCCGAAGTGGTGCAATGCGCTGTGGTCACGGGCGCGGTCGATTATATGTTGCGCATTGTCACATCGGATATGCATGCCTATGACCGTTTTCTGCGCGAAAAACTGTTATCCTTCTCGCTGGTTTCAGATGTGCAATCGCGCATTGCCCTGCGCCAGGCCAAAGATACCACGGCCTTGCCCCTCAACCTGATAAGCACCGCTGTCCCACCCCTTTAAACAATCACAACAATCCGTAGAATAGATAAATAAAAATAGAGCGGATAGTCTGGCTGGTGTGCGGATAAATAATGGGCATTAAGGCTGTTTTCATTTTATTTTGTTATGGCTTGTAATGAACGATTATGGCGAGTGATGTGAATAATATTCAGACAAAAATTTTATCTGTGGAAGCGCTAACGCAAGAACAGGTTTTGGCGTGGGCGGAACTCCGTGCCAGTAATCCAGCTCTGTACAGTCCGTATTTCCATGTTGGCTATACGCAATTGCTTGGTCGGCTGTGTGATGATGTGCATGTTTTGGTGGTGTCACAAAACGCGACCCCCATAGCTTTTCTTCCTTTTCAAGCCAGGATCAATCCGGCGGGCAAGGTTGGATTTGCCCGTCCTGTTGGTGCGCCGATGACGGATTATCACGGCTTTATCTGTGCGCCGGATACCCGCTTTGATGCCCACGATATACTAAAGCAAGCCGGGTTTGGCGTGTATCATTTCTCCACTTTAATCGACACGGGCAATATGCTCGCTGACTATGTGCGCGGCCAAACGCCCTGCACAATTATGGATTTATCCCTAGGCGCAGAGGACTGGCGCGCGGCTCGCGATAGCTCCTATCGCCGTCATTTGAAAAGCAATCGCCGCCGTATCCGCAAAGCCCAAGAAATTGGTGAGCGCAGATTTGTCTTTCATGCAACCGACCAAGCCGTATTTGACCAGCTAATGGCTTGGAAACGCGAAAAATTTGCCCAGAGCGGTAAATATGATGTGCTGAGCGCAGGCTGGACACAGGAACTGCTTAACCAGCTATGGCAGCGCGGACAGGATGCGCAATTGCGCACTGATATGCACTGTATGTATTTCGGCGACCAATTGGCAGCCATAGATTTAGGCCTGTCGGACGGCACTACATTCCACTCTTGGATGGTGGCTTATAATAACGCGTTTTACAATCTGGCGCCAGGCATACAATTACTGGAAGCTCTGATCGATGAAGCCGCAAATCTCGGTTATCAACGCATAGACCTCGGCGAAGGTATTGACGGTTATAAACGCCATTATGCCAGTGAAGATGTATCGGTCAGTTCCGGCTTTATCGCCTTAGGTGGTCCTGCGGCAGCCTTGTCAAAACTATATGGCGGGCTAGAAAATTTTGGCGAAAATAAATTGGGTAAATTAGGCCGCATCCCCGGCAAAGCCCGCCGCCGCTATACCCAAATCAGCGCCTGCGATGCTACCCTATCAGGCCGTTCCAAAGCCATGCTACAAGCGGTCAAGGGTGGGTAGTTAGCGCAATTTTGTAAGTGCCGCTGCGTCGTAATCCATCAATACAGAAAAGGATAAGTTCGCCAATAACCCAATAGACCGCCACGCTAATAAAGCTACGGCGCGACAGCCTTCGCTAAATCTTCTCTCGCCTGCGCCTTTGGCTTGCCAAGCTGAAGCTTTAGCGAAGGCTGGTGGGTGAGGAGGGACTTGAACCCCCGACCAGCCGGTTATGAGCCGGCGGCTCTAACCAACTGAGCTACTCACCCCCACTTGGCTATGCGGCTCCTATAGCGACTGCCTCGCCATATGAAAAGCCCTAAAATACATTGCTGTCTCTAAAGTGTGATTGCCATTTGGTGTAGATAGCAAAATAGCCTATGTTTTGTCCAAGGTGCCGTTTTTGAAACCGATAAAAGGAAGATCTCATGAAAAAATTCATTCTTATAACTGCGAGTATATTAGCTATGTCCTGTTCCCCCGTATCTAACCAGACGGCGTCTGCCCATGACGGTAGTGCTGCACATGAAACCATCAACCAAGGAAAGCTTTATGTGTCCGCCACAGGCCATGCCGCGCAAGCCCCCGATCGTGCCAGTGTTTCAGCGGGTGTTGTCACCCAAGCCCCCACGGCTGGTGCGGCTATGCGCGAAAACGCAAGGCAAATGAATGCGGTGTTCAAAGCCCTCAAAGCTGCTGGTATTGTTGAGCGCAATATCACCACTTCGCAAATGTCGCTGCAGCCACAATATGATTATCAAAACCGCAAAGCCCCGCGCATTACGGGCTATGAGGTGCGCAATACGCTCAGCGCCATGTCAGACGATCTCGACAAGGTTGGCCCTATGCTGGACGCGCTGGTTTCGGCGGGCGTCAATAATATAGGCGGCATCAATTTCTCTATCAAAGACGCCAAGTCCGCTCGCGCCAAAGCCCGCATGGACGCCATAGCCCTAGCTCGCACCAAGGCCGAGAACATGGCTAAGGCAGCAGGTGTGCGCCTTGGCAAAGTCTTAGAAATCCGCGAAGGCGGCGGCTATACGCCAAGACCTCAACCCATGATGATGGTCAAAAGCATGGATATGATGGAAAGCACGCCGGTCGCAGCGGGTGAGCAAACATTATCAGTGACGGTTAATATTACCTATGCGTTGGAGCAATAGTTAAAGGATAAATTTTCCGGCCATTGTCTGCACGGCTTGGCCTGAAATGGTGACGCGGGTCGGGTTTTGTGTTGTTTCGGCCATTATGGTGGACGGCCTGCCCATATCTTCCCCTTGGGTGAACACTAGGGATTGGGGTGCGCCGATTATTTCCGTGAGCAAAGCCGCCAGGGTCGCAGACGCACTGCCTGTCGCCGGGTCTTCGGGAATATTGTCGAGGGGTGCAAACATGCGCGCATGTATTTCACCGCCTTTACGCACATAGGCAAAGATGGCAAAGTCCATGCCTGCGGGATATCGTTCCGCGCACTTTCTTAATACCTCAATATTTGGCTTGCATTCGGACAAGGTTTCGCGATTGTCAAGCTCGACCAAAACAAAAGGAGCACCAAGGCTAGCCTGTGTTGGACTATGGGTTTGGATCACAATCTTGTCTGGCAATAGGTCGAGTGATTTGGCCACAAGCGTAGTTTCAGGCTTAGCCAAAATATTCAAGGCCACAGAAGTGGTAAAGGACGCAGTGCCATTATCAATGCTACACGGCAAAGGGCCAATGCCCAATTCTAAAACCATGGGCACATTATACCCTAAATCTGATAGGGCAATGACAGTGCCAATTACTGGGTGTCCAGCAAATTCCATTTCCATGGTCGGCGTAAAGATACGCACTCGTGCGGTGTGGCTCGGGTCTTCGGGCGGATAAACAAATGTCACTTCCGAAAAATTAAATTCCGCCGCAATACTCTGCAACATGCCTTCCGGAATAGCGCTGGCATCCGGAAATACAGCCAGCTGATTACCGCCAAATGCGGTATCGGTAAAAACATCATAAACAAGATAATTACTCATAAGCCATACCTGGATGCCACATTCCCTACGGTCACGAGGCAGCGCTCTATTTCGGTGCCAATACCATTGTCATTAGGCGGCCTTCAGTCTTGGGGGCAAATTCTACCTTGACGGTTTCTTCGAAGTCTTCTTTGACGCGGTTTAGGAGGTCGCGGCCTAGGTTCATATGCGCCATCTCGCGGCCTCTGAACCTTATGGTGACTTTGACTTTATCGCCCCGGTCAAAGAATTTTTGCATGGCTTTGGTTTTGACCTTGTAGTCATGCACGTCGATATTCGGACGCATTTTAATTTCTTTGAGTTGTTGTTTCTTGGCGCGCTTTTTATTGGCGGATTTTTTCTTCTGGGCATCGAACCGCATTTTGCCGTAATCTAGGACCTTACACACAGGCAGTTCCGGACTGGGGGCAACTTCGACCAAATCAAGCTTTACGGAACGGGCATAGTCCAAGGCTTCGTCAATAGAGACAACACCTTTCTTTTCACCGGTTTCTGTAATGAGTAAAACTTTGGACGATGTAATTTCATCGTTTATGCGCGAGCCTCGTTTTTTGGGCGGCGCGGCGTGTGGTCTTCGGGCTATGCTGATCTCCTCATTAGCTGCATTTCGCACCGTTCATGACGGTACGCACAAGAATATGGCGGTTTGTGTGCGAAATTTCAAGAACTGAATTGGGATTTGGGGCGATTTTACGCGCTAAGCGTGGCTTATTTGTCACCTGATTTTTCCAAGGCTTGCTTATAAACGGCTAAAGTTGCGGTTTTGAGGGCGGCGGCGGAGTATTGCGCGCCAATACGCAGTCGTGCAGATTGGGCGCGGGCACTATAATCGGGCTTGGAGAGGGCCAAGACTTTACCTATCCCATCTGCCAAAGCCTGTGCATCATTTGGCGGTACCAAATACCCGCCCTTGCCGTCTATTATTGTCTCGCGGGCGCCGCCGTGATTGCTGGCCACGACCAGTCTTTCCATAGCCTGTGCCTCTGCCATAACCCGGCCAAAAGCTTCGGGGTCGGTGGAGGCTGAAATCACTATATCGGCGGCCATCAGCGCGGCGGGCATAGTGCGGCTGTGCCCGGCTAAAACAATGCGCGCGGCCAGCCCTAAGTCTGCGGCTTTGGCCTGTATATCTGCCACATAATCATCGCGCCCTTGGGCATCGCCAAGCAAGACCAGCACGGCGTCACCGCCCAAAAGCTTAAGCGCCGCTATGGCCAGTAATTGCCCCTTCCAGCGGGTCAAACGCCCCGGCAGGAGAATGACAGGTGCATCGCCCACACCCCACGCCAATTTCGTGTGGGCAATATCGGCTACGGACACCCGCGTCGGGTCAAATACCGACATATCCACCCCGCGCGGAATAACCGTGATTTTGGCCGGGTCTGTGCCGTGTTGTTTTATGATATGCTGTTTGGTAAATTCAGAATTGGCGATAATAATATCACCCTTGGCCATAATCGCATTATAGGCGCGTTTGAGGGCGGAATTGGCATTATAAATACCGTGATATGTGGTGATAAAGGGCACACCCATTATCTGCGCCGCAGATTTAGCGGGCCAGGCCGGTGCGCGGGAGCGGGCATGGACGATGTCTATATTATGGGCTTGGATAATCTCGCACAGGGCTTTGCTATGGCCGGGCAAAGTGAGCGGATTTTTACTGCCGATATTCAACTTGTGCAAAATACCGCCTGCCGCCCGAAGTTCGTCTTCCATACGCCCGCCCGCACACACCACATGGGGCACATGCCCCTTGGCCGTAAGGGCTTGGGCAATCTCGATTGTGGTACGCTCGACACCGCCCGTATTTAATTCCGGTAAGACTTGTAGAATGTTCATAGTTTTTTGTAGACTGGTTTAGTGTTATTTGGAAAGACCCATATTATGAATAATGTGAAATACTTAAAATCATCGGCATATGGCGGATTAGATGAAAACCGGATTGCTTACAAACAAAGTCTAGGAAAGTCGCCCGGTATTATCTGGTGCGGCGGGCTGAAATCCGACATGGACGGTTCTAAGGCCAGCGCCTTGCATAAATGGGCAGACGAACAAGACCGCGCTTTCCTCCGCTTCGATTATTTCGGCCATGGGGTTTCCAGCGGAGACTTTAGGCACGGGACGGTTTCACGATGGGCGGCGGATACGGTGCAGGTCATAGACGCATTAACACAGGGCCCACAGATTTTGGTCGGATCATCCATGGGTGGGTGGACGGCATTGCTGGCGGCACTGGCGCGGGCCTCGCGTATCAAAGCCCTCGTCTTGCTCGCCCCCGCACCGGACTTTACCGAAAAACTCATGTGGGCAAATTTCAATGACGACATCCGCGCGACTATAATGGAGGAGGGCATATATTACGAGCCGTCCGATTACGATGAACCCTACGAAATAAGCCGCGAGCTTATTGTGGATGGCCGCAAAAACCTGCTTCTGGACGCCCCCATTAACATTAAATGCCCCGTGCGCATCATTCAAGGCATGAAAGACACCAGCGTCCCCTACACCCACGCCAGCAAAATCGTGGACGCACTGGTAAGCCCGGATGTGGAACTCACGCTGGTAAAAAACGGCGACCACAGCTTGTCGGGGGCGGAGGACATTGCGCGGATGATAGAGACACTTATTGCAATCACGGGTTTGATGAAATAGAGTTAAACCATTCTTTAAGGGACATATAAATGCGGCTAAGCTGGAATGAGATTAGGGTACGCGCAAAAGCATTTGCGGATGAATGGTCGGATGCGCGCTATGAGAAAGGCGAGACCCAAAGCTTTTATAATGCGCTGTTTCATGTGTTTGGTAAATCGCGCCGCGCAGTCGCAACCTATGAGGAAGCGGTCAAGAAACTGGATAATCGGCAAGGCTTCATTGATTTGTTTTGGCGCGGGACTTTGCTGGTTGAGCAAAAAAGTGCGGGACGGGATTTGGGCAAAGCGCGCTCGCAGGCTTTTGAATATATTGATGGCTTAAAGGACGCTGACAAGCCGCGCTATATTTTACTATCGGATTTTCAAAATTTTGATTTGATTAATTTATCAACCCGCGAAGAAACTTCGTTCACACTAGCCGAACTACACAAGCATGTAGAAAAATTTGGCTTTATCATTGGGGTGGAGAAACGCGCATTTAAAGACCAAGACCCGGTCAATATAAAAGCGGCAGAACTGGTCGGCAAGCTACATGATGAGATTGAAGCCTCCGGCTTTAGCGGCCATGATCTGGAAGTGTTCCTCGTGCGCCTGGTATTTTGTTTGTTTGCTGATGATACGGGGGTGTTTCCGGCCAAGGATATGTTTTTGGAATATTTGGTGGGACGTACCACCCCTGATGGCTCAGATATGCGCGGCAAGCTGGCTGGTTTATTTGAAATTTTCAACACGCCAGAAAGTGAACGTAATAAAAACGAAGACGAAGACCTATTGGCATTCCCCTAT
>JALSHM010000275.1 GCA_026982235.1 Robiginitomaculum sp.
CCGGCAACCAAGCGGTGGATGACAAGTTTACGGTGGTGAGCTATCGCTCGGCTGGCACCGCCAACCAGACCCTGCCCGGCTCGGCGCTGGATGCGGACCCGCGCTTTCCGTTTTATCGTATTTCGCGGGAAATCGAGAAGGTGGCGAAGGGCGAAGGCAAGCGGATCGAGAGCTATTTGCAGCTCCGCACGGCCAATTCAGAGAAGATCAAAAACCGGATTTTGATTGACTCACCGGGGTTTGATGCGGATGACCAGCGCACCTCGACCCTGCGGATAACCGACCATATTCTAGACCTGTCAGACCTCGTGCTGGTGTTTTTTGACGCCCGCCACCCAGAGCCGGGCGCGATGCAGGACACGCTGGAGCACCTTGTTTCCCGCACGATTGCGCGCACGGATGCTAGCAAATTTGTCTATATTCTCAACCAGATAGATACCTCTGCCAAGGAGGACAACCCCGAGGCCGTGGTGGGTGCTTGGCAGCGCGCCATTGCGCAGGCGGGGCTGACGGCGGGCAAGTTTTACACCATCTATAACGAGGCGGCGAGCGTGCCGATTGAGGATGCGGCCCTGCGCGAGCGCTTCCAGAGCAAGCGGGACGTGGACCTTGCGGAAATTCACGCCCGTATGGACGAGATCGAGGTGCAGCGGAATTACCGGATTGTGAGCGTGCTGGAAACCGTGGGCAACGAGCTGGAGGATGATATCCTGCCGCAATTGCGCAAGGCCAAGGCCAAGTGGCGCAGAAATGTGCTGATCGGCGACGGCGTGGCGCTGGGGCTGGTGGTGGCGGCGGTGATTGGCTTTATGGCCACGTTTAATATGTGGCCCCCTGCCGAGATGTTCTCTGGTGAATGGCTCTCGGCCAACTGGCTGGATGTGGCGGGCGTGGCGGTTGGCGTGGCCATTCTGGCGCTGGCCTTCCACTTCTGGCTGCGCGGCAACCTCGCGCGGCGCATCGCCCGCAAGCTGACGCCGAAATACGGCCAGCTGGAGCTGAACATGCGCAAAGCCTTTATGAAAACGTCTGGCTGGATGCACTCGATCTTTACGCCAGAGCCCGCCGGCTGGGGCAACGGCCCCGCCAAGCGCTTACGGCAAATCAGGGAGACCTTGGCGAACCATATCCAGAGCTTGAATGACCTTTATGCGGACCCGTCGGGGAAGACGGTTGAGGGGGGGAAGGCGGTTTAACCTAGCTGTCTTTTTCGAATGATAATCGGGGTAAAGCCGAACTATAAATGAATCGGCTTTACCATTTTTTTCAGCCCATTGCTAAAAGAGCGATACCTGCGATGCCGATCTGGACTAGCATTAGACCAATAACTATTTTATAATGGTACGGGATGACAATCACCTCCTTTTCATCTGACTAGGTGATTGTCATCTTTTCACGGCAACGCTTCAACACACTATGTACACTAAAGTGCATTTTTTTTGTACTTTAGTGTACATTTTTAGTATCTTTGGGTGCGTGCACCCCCTAAAAGTACATTCGCAACTTTTTTATTTGTACATTTATGTTCTTTTTTGGTATTGCTGGCAATACTGTTAGATCAATAACCTGCAATTTAGGAGATAAAGGATGCTTGAAAATGAATCCACTCAAAGCTTATTAAATCTAGAGAATCTTAGAAAAAAAGCAGGTTTAACTATTTCCGAGCTTCACAAAATTACTGGCACTTCGCGCACTACTTTCTATAATATGAAAAAGGGTGTCGCGATAAAGGAAGAAACCCTAATTCAAATAGCCTTAAAAATGAGGAGTAGCGAAAAATGTCAGTCTATATATATAGATCTGGACCAGTTTTTAGCAACATACAACGCGAAGGCTCTTCTAAATATTGATAATGTTTCGTTTAGAAAATTTTCAAATACAGCCACTCAAATGATGACCTCCAATGCTTATGTTTCCGAGGGAGAATATCGGCAATTAATTACCGTATGCGAAGATTTGATTAAGTACTTTCAGAAGTGCATCGAAGAACGCCGAAAGATGGATAGAGATTACTAACAAATATCAGCTTGCAAAAATTGTTCTTTCATTCACGCTTTAATAGAAAAAATAGTCGTACGCCTCTCTTTAAAATACCTACATTTGGGAACCGGACCAAGTTCAGTCAAAACAATATCGCGGTATGTATTTTGGTCTTCATGCATAAACTTGCTTTTGGACAAAAGACCAGTTCAAGTAACCTCTGCAATCGCCCCCCCCTACTCAACCCCAACCCCACCAAGCATCCGCTGCCAGCGCTCCATAATATCCAGCGGAGCCGCGCCCCCGTTAAACACATCCGTCATCGCGTCCTGCATAAACAGGCTTTGCTTTTGTGCAGTTCCTAGAGGGTCGGTGCAGGGGATGACGGCGATGGCGTCGTAGATGCCGCGGGCTTGGGACTGGAGGGCGGGGGTTGGCCAGCGGGTGTTGCGCAGTTCGGTCATGAAGCCGAGGTCACAGCCGCAGTTGAAGCGGCCATAGTTGGCGGTGCAGATATCGTGGCGCATGCAGGCGGCGTCGAGCGCGTCTATTGGCGGGGCGGCCAGCGT
>JALSHM010000276.1 GCA_026982235.1 Robiginitomaculum sp.
GGCCACGGCGAGGGACACGCCCAAAATCGCATTCGCCCCCAGACGGGATTTGTTGGGCGTACCGTCAAGGTCTATCATTATCTGATCAATACGCACTTGTTCAGTGGCATCCAGACCGCACAATGCATCACTAATTTCGGTGTTTACATTGAGGACGGCCTTGCGCACGCCCTTGCCGCCATAGCGTTTTTTGTCGCCGTCCCGAAGCTCCACCGCTTCGTGAACGCCCGTAGACGCGCCGGACGGTACTGCGGCACGACCAAATGCCCCTGAGGCCAGCAGGACGTCAACTTCAAGGGTTGGATTACCACGACTGTCGAGGATTTCACGGGCAAAAATATCGTCTATTTCGGTCATTGTGTCCTCGATGTTTGGAGGGTTTTAGTCTTCTTGCGCAGGAAGAACTTGACGACCATTATACATACCTGTTTTCAGGTCGATATGGTGCTGGCGGCGCAATTCACCGGAAGATTTATCTTCTACATAATTTGTTGCAGATAGACGGTCATGGGCGCGGCGCATACCACGGCGTGAATTTGAAATTTTACTTTTTGGGACAGCCATCAAAGCCTCCTATTAACTGAAATCTGTAAGACCGACGCAATAGCCGGAAAATGTGCGCAGTCTTTACCCTAAGCCCCGCAAGCACGCAAGTCCTGAATCGCGGGAAAATGCATAAGTGTAAAACCGTATTGGAAATCAAAGTGCGAGCAAATACCGCACCCATTACCCATCATCCCGCCCCGGTTTTCTTCTCATCGTCTTGATTTGGCTGCGTTGGTTTTTTTTCTTTAGCCTGCGCTGCACCGCAGCTTTTGATGGCTTTGTTGGTTTTCGTTTTTTTATGGGCTTTAAGGCGGCGGCGAGCATTTCGGACAGGCGGGCCAGGGCGGCTTGTTTATTGCGTTGCTGGCTGGCGGTGGATTGGGATTTTATGATAATGATACCTGCATCCGTAAGGCGGCGGTCGGAGATGGCTAGGATTTTTTGCTTGGCCGCTTCGGGCAGGCTCGACGCCATCACGTCAAAGCGCAAATGTATGGCCGTATTGGTTTTGTTGACATGCTGGCCGCCCGGCCCTTGGGCACGCACGGCGGTAAATTCTATCTCGGATAGGGGTATTTGCGTATGGTTATTTACTTTCAACATTTGGATTAAGTAGCACAGCTTCGCCGTATCCCAAATCTTTTAAACGGCCTAGCTGGCTCTGCGCGTCCCCGACCACCAAATAGAACATAGCGTCTGGGCGCAGATAATCATCTGCCAATCTTTTGAAGTCCGCCAATGTCATGGCCTCGATGCGCTTGGCGTTATCGGCGCGGTAATCGTCCCCATAGCCATAGGCACTAATCTCAGATACCATGTTCAGCTTATCGTTCAAGGTCTCACTCTTGAGAGCTTGGCCGCGCAACAGGGCTTGTTTCATGGTCGCCAAATCTTCGTCCGTAAAATTCGGGCCGTAGTTTTTGACAATGTCGCGGATAAGCGCCAGAGATTCCAAAGTCACATTGGTGCGCACACTGGAACTGATACGAAATACGCCCCTATCAACACCGCCGTCAAAGGCCGAGCGCACCCCATATGTATAGCCCTTATTGACCCGCAGCTCGGTCATGAGTTCCGATGTATAAATACCGCCGAGCGGGAAATTGATGGCATTTGCTAATGGGTAATCCGTATCGGTCGCGGCCAAAGACGGGCGCTCTATGCGCAACACGGATTGCTTGGCACCCGGCACGTCGTAGAAATATATTTTAGACGCCTTTATATCACCCGATTGCGCCAAGCTGACATCGTCCGTTGCCGCACGCGTCCAGCGCTTGGCTATACCAGCGAAAGCGCTTTTAACCCCATCGCCGTCCACGGCGCCGACGACCCGTAATTGGGCGCGGGCGGGCGCATAATTGGCTTGATAAAATGTTTTTAAATCAGCAAGCTCCACTGCTTCCAATCCGGCCTTAGAACCGTAGGGCGTATAGCTAAACATGTGGTCTTTGGGATAGCGCAGTTTCAAACTTTCGCGCCTAGCAATAGCATTTGGATTGCCTTCGGCTGTTATCGTCGCATCAATTTTCTCGGCTTTTAAAAGCGCAAATTCTTCGGCGTCCCAGCGCGGTTCTAAGAGAATTTCTTCGACTAAATCTATGGTCGCCCCAAAGTTGCGCGCCAATGCAGTGCCGGAAATAAAGGTTTTTTCTGCACCTGCACTGACATTGATGGTTGAGCCAAGCGCACTTATAGCGTCTTCCAATTCAGCCGTGGTTTTGTTCGCCGTGCCCTTGGACAGCATGTCCGCCGTTAAATTGGCCACGGCAGGCTTGGCCGTATCACCCCGTTCCCGACCTGCATCAATAGACAGAGAAAAATACACTAACTGGGTTTCATTGCTTTCAATGCCCAGCGCATTTATACCATTCGCCAAATTGGTTTTCCAAATCTCTGGCGTGGGTAGTACATAAGGCGCACCGAAAGGCGGCTCCACAGTACGGTCAAAGCTGGACGCCGTGCGCGGGAAGTCGCGCTTGTCTTCGGTTTCCTCGA
>JALSHM010000277.1 GCA_026982235.1 Robiginitomaculum sp.
GATTGACGAAGATGCCCGTGCAAACCTTGTCGCGCACATTGAACGTATGAAGCGCGAGGAGAAAATTCTGCGCATGTGTAATTTCCCCAAAAACGGCACATTCGTGCCGCCAACCTTGGTGGAGATTGGCTCACTGGACGCTTTAACCAAAGAAAACTTTGGCCCAATCTTGCATGTGCTACGATACCGCCACAAAGATCTAGAGAAAATCACCGCAGAATTTGCCGCCAAAGGCTATGGTCTGACCTTGGGCGTGCATTCGCGCATAGATAGCTTTGCCGAGAAAATCGCAGACCTGGTTCCTGCCGGTAATCTCTATATAAATCGCAATATTATCGGCGCAGTTGTCGGCGTGCAGCCTTTTGGTGGGGTCGGCCTATCCGGTACTGGCCCCAAAGCTGGCGGCCCGCACTATCTGCCAAGATTTGCCTCAGAACGCACAATTACCAACAATATCTCAGCCCAAGGCGGCGACCCGGCTCTGCTAAATTTGGATTAGGGGGTATAGCTTTTTTTCAAGAGAATGCTATAAAATTCCAAATCGACAGGAGCAAGACAAGATAAAATAGTTTGTTCTATTCCTAACGCTATTTAACTTGCAAATACCGGGAAAATTGCAATTCTGCACCTATGACGAATCGTGAAAAGAGCAAACCGGATACGCCTGCCGTGCATATACCGCCGCCAGTAATAGTGACCGTGTTTTTGCTGGCGGGTCTTGGGTTGGATTATTTTATTAGCAATACATTTGGCGACGCCTTGTCCTGGTTGAAATATGTCGGTGTCGGGCTTGTTGTTTTTGGATTTTCTATCGCGCTTTGGTGTGCGTTTTTATATCGCAAATCCAAGACCAGTATTTTGCCCCACACAGCAGATAGCCATATGATAGAAACTGGCCCTTTTGGCTGGTCGCGTAACCCGATTTATCTATCTATGTTGCTGGTCTTTATTGGTATTTGTTTATTTGCCGATGCACCTGTCGCATTATTGTTTATTATTCCCACCTATTTTGCGTTGCGCTATTACGTCATTTCACGTGAAGAAGCCTATTTAACCCGCCGTTTTGGCGCTGAATATACCTCTTATCAAACCCGCGTTCGGCGGTGGATATAATCGGGGTATTAAACCGGAGAATTTCATGAAACTTCAAACAATATGCGCAGCCTCAATAGCTGTAACTTTAATGGTCGCATGTGCGCCCAAAGAAAAAGTTCTTTCTATTGATGAGGTGGATTTTGCCCATCAAGCCAGTGATATTAAACCC
The DNA here is from genome assembly GCA_026982235.1 of Robiginitomaculum sp. Classification (GTDB taxonomy): domain Bacteria; phylum Pseudomonadota; class Alphaproteobacteria; order Caulobacterales; family Maricaulaceae; genus Robiginitomaculum_A. The sequence continues at coordinate 1,265 of JALSHM010000277.1, forward strand.
GACCCGGGTGTTGTTTACGGCAAATTACCCAATGGGGTGCGCTATGCGGTCATGCATAACAAAACACCGACCAAGACGGCAGCGCTTCGGGTACATATAGGTACAGGTTCTCTCAACGAAACTGACGCATTTCGTGGCGGAGCGCATTTTCTGGAACATATGGCCTTTAACGGGAGTAAGAATATCCCCGAAGGTGAAATGGTCAAAATGTTGGAGCGCAGCGGGTTAGCTTTTGGTGCGGACACTAATGCATATACCAGCTTTGATCAGACGGTTTATATGCTCAATTTGCCTGATGTTAGCGAAGATATGATCGACGAAACTTTGATGATCATGCGTGAGACAGTGGAAAACCTAACGCTGGCGCAAGATGCGATTGACCGGGAACGCGGTGTCGTACAATCGGAAAAGCGCCGCCAAGATAGTCCTGGCGTGCGGGCTTCGTTGGATCAATTTAGATTTTTTGCAAAAGGTTCGCGCCTGTATGAGCGCATGCCCATAGGCGTGGACGAAACGCTGGAAACTATGAATGCGGATTTATTTCGCGATTATTATCAAAAATATTACCGCCCGGAAAACACATTTGTGGTGCTGGTTGGCGATATTGAAACCGATTATGCCAGTGCGAAAATTGCTGAATATTTTGCCGATTGGCAAGCAGTCGGGGAGGCGGGTGAAGAGAAAGATGCAGGCACAACCCCACCGCGCCCCTCCGAAGTCGGATATTTCACCCACCCGGAAATTCAAACTAATATTACATTGGCAACAATTAAGCCGTACAGATATTATCCAGATACTATCGCCAATCGCAAGCAAGGTTTTATTGAGGGGCTTGGCAATCGTATCCTCAACCGCCGCATTTCGGCTTTGGCACAAAAAGCAGATGCCGTTTTCATTAGTGGCGGGGTAGGGGTTTCTTCCCCGTTTGAGACTATGGAGCAAGTGGCGCTATCCATGTCGTCACGGCCTGAAAACTGGAAGCAAGCACTGGCAGTGGGTGAGCAAGAATTGCGTAAAGCTATAGAGTTTGGCTTTACTCAAGCCGAACTGGACGAACAATTGGCCAATTCGCGCAAGGCTATGGAAGTAGCGGTGCAAAAGTCAGAGACAAGGCGTACCAATGCTTTGGCTAGAGGTATTCTAGGTGGGTTTGCAGGCGAGAGTGTTTTTTCCCACCCGTCTTCAAGTTTGGAAAGATTTGTGGAATATGCCGATGATATAACCCTTGAGCAAGTGTGGGATGCTTTTAAAGAACAATGGTCGGCGCTCGAT
>JALSHM010000278.1 GCA_026982235.1 Robiginitomaculum sp.
AAACCTGATTTGTTTGAACTCGATGTCATGCGGCCAATATGACGGAACAGGCTGCGGGATGAAAGCGGAAATTTGAATATTGGTCAGTATACTGACAGTACGGTGGCAGTAGAGGATTGTTTCACAAGTGAAAAGTGATATAGGTAGTCACAGTAATGTTCGAAAATTGAAAGTTTTTATAATGCTGGATAGTCCTGTATTTAAGCTTTTGGCACACAATGACACAGGTCAAGCTGTCGGCCATCAAGGTGGATTGGTGATCCCTGCTGAGTTGGAAGACTATTTTCCGGACATAGTTGGTACAACTTCATCTTTGAATCCAACAGCCAGCGTTGAGATTGATGCAACTCTTGTTGCCAATGGTATTGTTGTCGGGAAAACAATAACCCGATACCAATATCAAACTTGGGGTGGAAAAAGGTCACCAGAAAGGAGGCTGACTTCAAATTTGGGGCCATTGCGTAACATGGCCCGGGAAAATGATTTGGTTCTGTTTCAAAGAGACCTCGATAATATTAGTGTCATGACAATTACCCTTGTCCGTCAAGATGATCCAGAATATTTACCTTACTTGGCAAAAACGGGTAAAAAACGCTGGGGCTTCATCGATGACTTCGCGGAACCTGTTTCAAATATTCAGATTTACAAAGCAATTCAGGATATTGAAGAATTTGAGAATTCGGAATTTTCAATGCTCGATCCAAGAAGAGCGCTCCAAAAAAGCAGATCAATTCGAAAAGCGAGAAACTCCGCCTTTCGAAAAAAGCTTCTGCAAGCGTACGGGGCCACCTGTGCAGTTACCGGAAATTCCATTGTCTGCCCGAAGGGGCTTAACAATCTTGACGCAGCGCATATTGTGCCGGTTGAATACGGTGGATCAGACGACCCGCGAAATGGAATTTTGTTGTCAAAAGATATGCACTGGGCCTTCGACAAAGGACTCTTTACGTTGACGAAGGACTATAAGGTTTTAGTGGGCAAATCTGTACGTACTATCCCAGACAACGACTATATCGCGAGTTTCCATGGTACTGGAATCTATCTCCCAACTGATAAAAATCTAAGCCCTCATCAGGACGCGCTGGAATGGCACAGAACAAACGTTGCCGCGTAATATTTGGGCTGTTCAATCTGAATCAAACCACTCGTTATTCGGCAGCCATTACGGATTTGGATACCAGCGCTCCAATATGTGGCTGCATGTGTTCTGCAACAGCCTTGACCACAGGAACCACGACCGAATTGCCGAATTGGCGGTAAGCTTGTGTATCTGAAACAGGCAGCTTGAACGACGGCCCACCTTTTTCTTCAAAACCCATCAAACGCGCGCATTCTTGAGGTGTCAGGCGCCGGGGGTTTTTTTCCTTCTGTTTGATGAGAATTTCCGAGCCATCCTTGTAATACCTAGCGGAAAGGGTTCTCGCCACATCGCCCGGGCCAAACAGACCAAACCCAAATCCATTACCCTTGGCTTCGTGCTTTTTCTTGTAACCTTGCAAATAATTCCACAATTTGTCGCTCAAGGTGTATTTGTCATCAACGTCATTATCAAGAATTGAACCGAGCTTTGGACCGTTTTCAGGCGCAGGAATATCAATACTATCAAATGAAAAAGAGCTGGTATCCCTGAAACCTGCAATGAAAATTCGTTCGCGTTTTTGCGGAACCCATGCGGCTGAATTGATAACCCTGTAGTCTACATGGTAGCCAAGCTGGTTTCGCAAAACACTGATGATTGTCCTGAATGTATTTCCCTTGTCATGCCTTTCGAGGTTCTTCACATTCTCGAGCAGAAAGGCCTTAGGCTGATGGTGTTCAATTATTTTGGCGGTGTCAAAGAAAAGAGTTCCTTGTGTATCGCAAAGAAAGCCATGCGGCCTACCCAGGGAATTCTTCTTTGAAACACCTGCAATTGAAAACGGCTGGCATGGAAAGCCGGCCAGCAATACATCATGTTCTGGAATCAGGTCAGGATTCTCACTAAATTCATGAATGTCCCCTGAAACTTCCCGGTTGTCAGGATAATTGGCATGGTAAGTGAGTTGAGCGTAACGATCCCATTCGCTAGTAAATACACACCGTCCACCAATATGCTCAAATCCCTTCCGTAGCCCACCAATTCCTGCGAACAAATCTATAAACTTGAAATCAATGTTTGTACCAGATGTTGATTGCATCGAAAGTTGCATCCCTTTAAGTGCCTGCAGTTCGTGGCACTTGGTTTTGTTTTATCATTGTTATAACGGTGGACTGTTTATTTGCTTGAATCCAAAAAAGCAGTTTCATAAATGTTTATCCCAGCTATTATTTCTCAATAATTGTAATCATATTTTATGAAAGTTATTCGAATCGTTTTTGGATTATTTAGTTACAGCTTGTCAGAGTGCATTAAAGAAGTAAATGATGTTTATGATATGTTCTGCGAACACGCCAAAATTTAGGCAAAAAAAACCGGACCACTAGGGTCCGGTTGAGTTCAGAAGGGAGATCTATTGGATCTAT
>JALSHM010000279.1 GCA_026982235.1 Robiginitomaculum sp.
TGCGCACACCGGAATTGAGGAATGCCAATTCGCGCAATCTTCTTTCAAGCGTCTCGCGGCTAAATTCGACCATGGTGAAGGTTTCCTCAGATGGTAAAAACCGCACCTGAGTGCCGGAAAGCGACTTGCCGTCTACTATTGGGGCATCCCCCGTGATTTTCAGCGGGCTGACCGCATCGCCGTGCTTAAACTGCATTTCGTGCTGCTTGCCGTCACGCCAAATTGTCAGATCCAGTTTTGACGACAAAGCATTGACCACTGAAACACCAACCCCGTGCAACCCGCCAGAAATTTTATAGGAATTACTATCGAATTTACCGCCCGCATGTAGCTGGGTCATGATAACTTCTGCAGCAGAAATACCTTCTTCCGTATGCACAGCCACCGGAATACCGCGCCCATTATCACGCACCGATGCCGACCCGTCTGAGTGCAAAGTCACAAACACCGTATCGCAATGCCCGGCCAAGGCTTCGTCAATGGAATTATCCACCACTTCATACACCATATGATGCAATCCAGAACCGTCGTCCGTGTCCCCGATATACATGCCGGGACGCTTACGCACCGCATCAAGCCCTTTAAGCACCTTAATGCTATCCGCGCCATAATCTTCGTTGTTTTCAGCTGGATCAGCCATAATTTTCCTCAAGGTCTATTTTAAAGTCTAGCGGGCGCCCGAATCACCACTTGATTAGCGGATAATATAGGGGAGGTTTGGCAGGATTGCGAGCGAAATAGCGGGGTTTGTGCGTGAGATTGCGTGCTTGGGCACAACCACTCATACTGACGTTTATGCCCTTAAGAGTTAAAATCGGCATCCATTTTAGGATATGTGCTAAGCCAATATCAAAGATTGTCACGCCTTAGAAAATTAACCCACCGCTAACCACCATATCACAAACCACGCCCTGCCTTAATATTGCCTTATTTGCGCCCTGTTTGTGGCAAGATGGGGTGGCATATGGGTTTTACTGAACAAAACTACATAACGAGGCGCGCATTTAGTCCCACAATTCCCACCCACCGCGCTTTGGACATGATTTTTTCGGTACCCACATTCCCACAATGTGGCCTACAAAATCCAGGCTCTGTCGTTTCCCACCGACAGAGCCTTTTTTGTGAACCCTCTCCCGGCTTTCTTAACCTCGCGTTAATCACCTTACCAAGAATTAACCTGTGCCCCAAAATTGCCTTATTTGTGCCCTCTTTGTGACAAGATAGGGGCGCACATAGTGCTTACTGAACGGAAGGCTTAACAAAACACGGTTTTTTCAGCCCCCCAGCCCCCGTGTCAACCCATAAAGGGTTTTGGCCTTCCGTTTTTTTCCCACAGCCGGGCACCCAACCTGGCGCGTTAAAAAATGCTAAGCCCTGTCGCTCCCACCGACAGGGCTTATTTTATGGCTTTGGGAGTGTTTGTTTTCGGCGTGTTATCAGGCAAATAATTGGCGGCACCCAAGATAGGGCCTCCTTTGCCGTCTTGGACAAATATGGCTAGAGCTTCGCCCTCGGCAAGTGCCGGGATGGTTTTATGGAATGCTTTCGCCAATTCGATACGTCCGATTTCTTGGCAAGCCTGCACCACATTAGCGAGAGTTATTATACGGCCTCGGTTTTCGCCGCGCTTGACCGGAACACTTTGAACACCGGGTTTGTAACGCACCGCCATGACACTGAGAACTTTCCCCAATTGCGGCGTCGCAAAAACTTGAACATACAAGTTTTCGCCGTCCGCATTTATACTTATTTCGAACGCATTGTCCAAATGTTGCGCACGAACCTTCTTATCTGACAATCGCGTACTGTGTAGCGCACCATTCACTACCATTTGCGGCGTGTAAACTTGACCACCAAATTGTTTGCCATATGTGCGTTGGCGAGCGGAAAATTCTGGCTTGCCGAAAGTATCCTTCCAGCCCAAATAATCCCAGTAATCAACACTATAGGATAAGGTCAAAACATCACCGTCCTGTGCCAGTTCGCGGACAAATTTGTTTGCGGCAGGGCAAGACGAGCAGCCTTGGGAAGTGAACAATTCCAGCACTGTCACCGGCGTGTTTTGCACACGACCCTTGGGTGTTGCCGCAAACACCAAGCCGGATAGCAGGCCTGGCAAAAGGGCGCACAAAATAAACAAAATGGACAATCGCAGCAATCTCATAGATTTGTATTAAAGACAGAGCCGCAACAATGCCAGACACATTCACATCACATGGCTGTGAAAAATACCTATACTCCATTCTCTCACACCTGCCCCCTACCTTACGCAAGTTTAACCTAAATGAGTGAATTCTGAGCGCAGAATTCACTTTATGTACAGCTTGGGTTTGCTATGAAAGTGCAAAGGAGACGTCATGAAACGTGTTTTATTCAATACTGGTTTAGCCATTTTGCTCGGTGCCACTGCCCTAGGTGCCGTGGCGCAAGTCCCAAACCCCAATGCCCCGCAAACGAATGCTCCAACCACCGCACAGCGCTTACCCGCATTCACACACCCGACGAGCGTACCCCAAGACTTGGCGCGTATAGATGCGGTCATGAATAATACGGCCAGTTTTTCTGGGCGATTTGCCCAATATGGCTCTGATGGTTCGTTTTCCCAAGGGCGGGTTTACCTGAAGCGTCCAGGTAAAATTCGCTTCGAATATGACCCGCCCGCACAATTACTCATGGTTTCGGACGGGGTAACTTTGACGCAAGTGGACAAAGCACTGGATACCAAAGACCGCGTACCCCTTAAGTCAACCCCACTCGCGTTCTTCTTGGCGGAAAAAATTAAGTTGGAAGATGATGTAGAAGTTATTGCTTTGCAAAAAACTATGGATTCGATCAGCGTCACCGCCAAGGACGGCTCAGGCCAGATGGACGGGGCTATCACCATGATTTTTGATCCGCAAACATTGGCCTTGCGCGAATGGATTGTGC
>JALSHM010000280.1 GCA_026982235.1 Robiginitomaculum sp.
GATTGTGCATGATGGTTTTGGGCAACAAACACGGGTTTTGTTGTCAGAGCTTAAATATAATGAACGGCTCAATCCGCGTTTATTTGTCCTACGCGACGATAAACGCCGTGGGCGCCGTAGATAAGCAAACTTAGCTTGCGCGAATCGTTTTGCGCCTTAATGTCCCGCCATGACAAAAATAAAATTAGCCAGTTGGAATGTAAATTCTGTGCGCCTGCGCGCACCGCAAATTGCTCGCTTTGCCCGTGAGCAACAGCCAGATATTATCGGCCTGCAAGAGATAAAGTGCTTGGAGGAACAATTCCCATTCGATGAATTTAAAGAAATGGGTTTCGCCCATATAGAGGTTTCAGGCCAGAAAGGCATGCATGGGGCGGCGACGGTGTCCAGATTCCCCCTCACCCGTATGGATACGGATTTCTGCCCCCTTGGCCATGCCCGCCATGTGAGTACGGTTATTGATATAGGCGGCGCGAAAGATTTTGAGTTTCACAATTTCTATATCCCGGCGGGCGGTGACGAACCGGATATAGAAACCAATGACAAATTCGCCCACAAGCTGGATTTCATTGACCGGATGACAAATTATTTTGATGAACGATGTAAAGAAAACCCGAGAATGGTTCTGGTCGGGGATTTCAACATTGCCCCCCATGAAAATGATGTTTGGTCACATAAGCAACTTTTGAAAGTCATCAGCCACACGCCTGTGGAAGTTGATATTTTGGCAAAGCTTCAAGAAAGCGGCGGGTTTACTGATTGCGCCCGCGCCCTTCACGGCGACGACGCTAAACAGGAATTGTTTTCCTGGTGGTCATATCGTTCCCGCGACATCAATAAATCCGACAGAGGCCGCAGGCTCGATCATATTTGGGTTAGTCCAGCACTGAAAGATACCGTGCTGGCGGGCGATAAAACTAGCCACAAAATTCACCGCGATTGCCGTCTATGGGAGCGCCCATCCGACCACGCACCTGTGACGCAGATTTTAGATTTCAGTTAGTCGAGAGCACCACAGAATTTCCACTTAAGCGTCTCACCAGCGTGGAACGGTACGATATGTGTGTCCACAATGTCTATGGATTTGGGCACCGCCACATCTCTGCGCTCAAGGACAATCTTACGCTTATTCTTAGCCAATCCGTAAAAACGCGGCCCAAACATTGAGGCAAAGCCTTCTAATTTATCCAGCGCATTTTCTTGCGCGAATGTCTGGGCATAGCTCTCTATGGCATAAGGCGCATTAAACACACCTGCACACCCGCATGCGGATTGTTTAGCCGTGACGGCATGGGGGGCAGAATCTGTGCCCAAAAAGAATTTCGGAGAACCAGACGTGGCGGCGGCGCGCAAGGCCAATCTGTGAACCTCACGCTTGGCAATGGGCAAGCAATAAAGGTGCGGGTTGATGCCGCCTTTGAAAATGGCCGTGCGGTTATAGACGAGGTGATGTGGGGTAATGGTGGCCGCGATATTGGCACTGCTAGCCAGCACAAAATCCACCGCATCTTTGGTCGTTATATGTTCAAACACGATTTTTAGCGCTGGGAAATCTGCGATTATTTTTTTCATCACCCGTTCTATGAATACGGCTTCACGGTCAAAAATGTCGATGGCGGCGTCTGTGACTTCGCCGTGAACGAGTAGTGGCATGCCGAGACCTTGCATGACCTCCAACACATCCGATATGTTTTCAATGTCCGTGACCCCGTGACTGGAATTGGTCGTGGCATTGGCCGGATATAATTTGCACGCGGTGAACACTCCGCTCTTAAACCCGCGCTCAACCTCGCCTGCGGCAATCGTATCAGTGAGGTAGCATGTCATCAAAGGCGTGAAATCTGCATGTATACTATTTTTTGGCACTGCCGCTAAAATCCGGTCGCGATAGTTTTTTGCCGCCGCCACTGTCGTAATCGGCTCCGCCAAATTCGGCATAATTATCGCCCGGCCAAATTGTCGCGCCGTATAGCCTGCCACCGCCTCTAGCATTTCGCCGTCGCGCACATGTACATGCCAATCATCCGGCTGGGTGATGGTGAGACGTGTGGGTGAGTTGGCGCGTTTCATATATATCTAACGCAGATAATCCGCAAAACGCTCAAACAAATAAAAACTATCCCTAGGACCAGGGCTAGCTTCGGGGTGGTGTTGTACAGAAAACACCGGGCGATCTTTGAGCCGCAGACCGCAATTCGTACCATCAAATAGTGATTTATGGGTCTCGACAACACCGTCTGGTAAGCTGTCTGAATCGACGGCAAACCCGTGGTTCATGGAGACGATTTCCACCTTCCCTGTTTCGAAGTCCTTGACGGGATGATTGGCACCGTGGTGACCCTGTTCCATTTTCAGGGTTTTTGCCCCCAGCGCCAAGGCCATAATCTGGTGCCCCAAACAAATGCCCAATATGGGTAATTCGCTATCAATGAGCTCTTTAACAATCGGGATTGCGTATTCGCCCGTCGCCGCCGGATCGCCCGGCCCGTTGGATAAGACAATGCCATCGGGACTATGCGCTAATATATCTGCGGCGTCGGTATTGGCGGGCACTACGGTCGCGCGTAAACCCGCATCAGCCAAACAGCGCAGAATATTACGCTTGGTGCCATAATCTATGACCACTACATGTTTGGACTTTTCGCCTAATTTACCGAAGCCATTGGCCCAATCCCAGCCTGTTTCTAGCCAAGTATAATTCTCGTCCGTACTGACATCTTTGGCTAGATCAGCATTTTCCAGCCCGTTCCAGCCCCGTGCCTTATCTATCAAGGCCTTTATATCAAATACCCCGTCCGGCGCATGGGCAATCACGCCGCTGGGCATACCGTCCCTGCGAATATGCGATGTGAGGGCGCGCGTATCAATGCCGCTCAGGCCGACAATTCCCCGTGATGCCAGCCAATCCCCTAGTGGTTTTTCTGCACGGTAATTGGATGGCTGTGTTATGTTTTCGCGAAAGATAGCGCCCCGTGCCGCAACCATCGCCGCCTTGCAAGCCGCTTCTTCGTCCTCACGGTTCGTGCCCGTATTGCCGATATGGGGGAATGTAAATAATACAATTTGCTGGGCATAGGACGGGTCAGTTAATATTTCCTGATAGCCAGTCATAGCCGTATTAAAACACACTTCACCCAGCGCCTCCCCGACCATACCAGCACCATAGCCGTAAAACACATCCCCACTGGCCAACACTAAAACACCTGTGGGTTTATCTGTTGTTGTAGCTTGATTTTTAGATTGGTCGTCCATAGATACCTGCTGCATTTGACCGAATACTTAATTATTGTGCCTGCTCAATAGTCAGGCATGTCTATGGGGTCAAGAAAATTTACTACACAAGCTGGCATAATAGGCTATAAGACCCGCTTGAAACAGACGGACACACGGATATGAGTTTAAGAACAGAGATTACGGACGGCATTAAGGCCGCCATGAAAGCTAAGGATCAATTGACCCTGTCAACTTTGCGCCTCGTCAATGCGGCGATAAAAGACCGGGATATCGCGGCGCGGGCTACGGATAATCCGGGGGGTATTGATGATGCTGAGATTTTATCTTTGCTGGCCAAAATGGTTAAGCAACGTACCGAGAGCGCCAATATTTACGACGAAAATGGCCGCCCCGAGCTGGCAACACGTGAACGCGGCGAAATTGAGATTATTAAAGGCTTCATGCCCGCCTCCCTAACGGATGAAGAGCTAGCCCAAGCCGTCAAACAGGCCGTCAATGACATCGACGCCACCTGTCTCAAAGATATGGGCAAGGTCATGGGCAAGCTAAAGTCAGAATACGCAGGCCGCATGGATATGGGCAAGGCTGGCGCGGCGGTTAAGGCGCTGTTGATGGGATAAGAGTAAATCTCCTTGCTACCCCGTTCATACCCAGCCACGACTGGGTATCCAGCGAATAAAGAGCGAGCATAGCTCGCACATTCTTGATTAAACTGGATCCCCGTTTTCACGGGGATGACCGGATTGTTAGGAGAAGTGCCAGAGCATAACCTACAAATCCAACAACATACGCTCTGGGTCTTCCAAGCATTCTTTGACGCGCACGAGGAATGTGACTGCGCCTTTGCCGTCTACGATACGGTGATCATAGCTTAGGGCTAGATACATCATGGGGCGAATAACGATTTCATCATTGATGACCACGGCGCGTTTTTCGATTTTGTGCATACCGAGAATGCCCGATTGCGGCGGGTTCAAAATTGGTGAGGACATAAGCGAACCATAAACACCACCATTGGACAAGGTGAATGTACCGCCGCTCATCTCGTCCATGGACAGCTTGCCTTCGCGGGCTTTTTTGGCCAGTGCGCCAAGACCCTTTTCGATACCTGCCATGGAAAGTTGATCTGCATCCCGAAGCACCGGAACCACGAGGCCTTTGTCAGTCCCCACAGCCACAGACATATCGTAATAATTTTTATAGATAATATCAGTGCCGTCGATTTCGGCATTAACACTGGGTACGTCCTTGAGAGCCGTGCAACAGGCTTTGATAAAGAAGCTCATAAAGCCTAATTTAACGCCGTGCTTGTCGATGAAGACTTGCTTATATTTTTTGCGCATGGCCATTATCTCGCTCATGTCGACCTCATTATAGGTGGTCAACATAGCGGCAGTATTTTGCGCGTCTTTGAGGCGCCGGGCAATAGTTTGACGCAAGCGCGACATACGCACACGTTCCTCTCTTGCTTCAGTGGGGCGCGGCCCAGTGTCGCGCGGTGCGGGTGCGGGCGTAGCGGCAGGTTTTGCACTTAGGGCATCGCCTTTGGTAATGCGGCCATCTTTACCCGTGCCGGCAATCGTGCTGGCGTCCAAGCCTTTTTCGGCAATAACGCGTTTAGCAGACGGCATTGGTTCTTTGGTCGCAGATGTGTCGGTGGCCGCAGATGTGTCTGTGGCCGTAGGCGCTTTGGGGGCTTCTGTTTTTGCAGCGGGGACGCTTGCAGACTCTGTAGCCGCCGCAACCTTACCCGGTTTTAGCTTGGCGATGATAACGCCTATTTCTGCGTTTTCGCCTTCGTCCACTAATATCTCTGCGAGCACACCATCTTCGGGCGAAACCAATTCTTGTGCCGCTTTATCGGTTTCCAGCTCGACAATTGGCTCGTCTTTTTTGACGCTATCACCGACTTGCTTCATCCAAACCGCAATGGTGACTTCGGCAACACTTTCGCCTACATTTGGTACTTTTATATCAATCATGATAATTCTCCTGTTTATATCGCTCACGGCAGTGCGCAAGAGCGCACGCCTCCGCGAGGGTGCGCCATGTGGCGTGACGGGCGGTCGCCCTTGCCTCGCTTTGCTCGGTACTTCTTAATAATTTCACTTTTTATTATTCATCTTATTTTTCATTTTCTACTCAAAAGCTTCGTCTAAAATGGCCTGCTGTTCGGCCTTGTGTTTGGCGGCTATGCCAGTGGCGGTGGAGGCGGAGAGGGCGCGCCCTATATAGCGGGGCCTGGTTTTCTTTGTGCCGATTTTAATCAAGGTTTTCTCCAAGAAATCCTCGATATATTGCCAAGCCCCCATATTGCGCGGCTCTTCTTGACACCAGACAAATTCGGCCTGCTTGAAACGGGACAATTCTTCTTCCAGCGCATCACCTGGATAGGGGAAAAGCTGTTCGACCCGCATGATATAGACATCATCCCGTCCCGTTTTTTCCCGGGCTTCAAACAAATCATAATAAATTTTGCCGGAACAAAGCAGGACACGTTTTATTTTAGCATCCTTGGCAAGTTTTATCTCACCCGGCTGCGGGTTGAAATCTGCATCATCCCAAAGCAATCTATGGAAACTCGAATTTTCGCCCATTTCATCCAAAGTCGACACACAGCGCTTATGGCGTAACAAAGATTTTGGCGTCATGACAATCAATGGTTTTCTAAAATCACGGTGAATTTGTCGCCGCAACACATGGAAATAATTGGCGGGCGTGGTTATATTGACCACCTGCATATTATCTTCGCCGCACAATTGCAGATAGCGCTCTAACCGCGCCGATGAATGCTCAGGCCCTTGGCCTTCATAGCCGTGAGGCAAGAGCATGACCAGTCCCGACATGCGCAGCCATTTTTGCTCAGCACTCGAGATAAATTGATCCACCATCACCTGGGCGCCATTGGCAAAATCACCGAATTGTGCCTCCCAAATTGTGAGAGTATTGGGACGGGTCAACGAAAACCCGTATTCGAAGCCAAGCACGGCATATTCAGAAAGCATACTATCCAGAACCTGATAACACGCTTGACCCTCGCGGATATTATTCAGGGGTGTATAACGCTCTTCGGTTTCCTGGTCGATAATATGGGAATGACGTTGTGAAAACGTACCCCGCCCACAATCTTGCCCCGATAGCCGCACCGGAAAACCTTCTGCGACCAACGATCCAAAAGCTAGGTGCTCGCCGAGCGCCCAATCAATATTTTTCCCGCTCTGGATTTTTTCACGCCGGGCTGCGACAAGCTTTTTTAGAGTACGGTGAATGTTAATATCACCCGGATATTCGGTTATTTTCAGCCCAATATCCCGCAATTCATCGGCAGAAATTTTTACCTTGCCACGTCTTTTGACATCATCATCTGGCAAGCGCAAGCCTGACCAAACACCGTCAAGCCAATCTGGAGGTCTAGTTGTATAACTTTCCGCCTTGTCAAACTCTGCCTCTATGAATGCACGAAAGTCGGATTTCATTTTTTCAAATTCATCCGCCGTAATCGTGCCATTGGCAATCAGGCGCTCGCCGTAAATGTCGCGGGTGGATTTCTTTTTCTTGATGACCTTATACATGATAGGCTGGGTGAAACTGGGATCATCACCTTCATTATGGCCGTAGCGGCGATAGCAAATCATATCAATAACAATATCGCGGCCAAATTTCTGGCGGTATTCTGTGGCCACACGGGCGGCAAATACCACCGCTTCGGGGTCGTCGCCATTGACATGGAAAATCGGCGTCTCAACCATCATAGCCACATCGGTCGGGTAAGGTGTCGAACGCGAATAATGGGGCGCAGTGGTAAAGCCAATCTGATTGTTGACAATAACATGTATAGTACCGCCAATACTATATCCGTCCAGTGCCGACATACCAAAACATTCGGAAACAATTCCCTGCCCTGCAAAGGCCGCATCCCCGTGCAATAGCACGGCGGTAGCCTCTTTGAAATAAGGGTTGGCGTGGTTTTTAGAAAACATTTGTTGCTTGGCGCGGGTCTTGCCAATGACCACCGGATTGACGGCCTCAAGATGTGACGGGTTGGGGGCAAGGGACAAATGTACCTCATTATCATCAAAGGCGCGGTCTGAGGAGGCGCCTAAATGATATTTAACATCACCTGAACCAAAGTCTTCCGCGCCCGCACTGACACCACCTAAAAACTCGAAAAATATAGCGCTATAGGGCTTGGACAATACGGCGGCCAGAACATTGAGACGTCCCCGGTGGGGCATGCCAAAATTGATGTCTTTCATACCCAATGCACCGCCGCGTTTTATGATTTGCTCGAGCGCAGGCACCAAGCTTTCCCCACCATCGAGACCAAAGCGTTTGGTACCGGGATAACGCCGTTGTAAAATATCTTCAAAGGCCTGCGCCTCTATCAGTTTTTGTAATATTGCTTTGCGACCTTCGGGGGAAAAACTAATCTCTTTGTCCGGCCCCTCAATGCGCTTTTGTAGCCAGCTGCGCTCATCCGGGTCAGAGACATGCATGAACTGCACACCAAATGTGCCGCAATATGTGCGCTTTAATATGGGCAGCATTTCGTTAATGCTGGCACTTTCCATTCCCAGAACACCGCCAATATAAATCGGGCGGTCAAGATCGTCTGGGCCAAAACCAAGCAAAGCCGGATCCAGATCCTCCGGCGGCACCCTTTTCATCAGACCCAGCGGATCCAAATCGGCCACCAAATGCCCGCGAATACGGTAAGCCCGTATCAGCATAAGGGCGCGGATACTGTCGCGCGCGGCTTGCTCAACCTCATCATGGCTGGCCGCCGGGCGGGCTTTTTTGATCTTGGCTTTCAGGGCGTCAACATTTGTCACCCCCCCTAAAGCTTCGACCCAATCACCCCTATCGTCCTGCGGCCAATCACCCCGCACCCAAGTGGGACCTTTAGCGTTTTTTTCGGCATTGCCTATATCTTCGCCCAGCCTCGCAAAATATGCCCGCCAACTCTCGTCGACAGAATTTGGGTTCGCCGCATATTGTGCCTGCATTTGCTCTAAATAAGCCGCATTGGCACCGTCCAGATAGCCCGTATCTAAAAAGTCTTGATTGGCCTGAGAACGTGGTTTGTCGCTCATAATTTTTTATCCGTTCAATACGTCCATGAGCGTAACGCCCAATTTTGCCGGGCTCGGCGAAACCCTTACGCCGGCTTTTTCCAGCGCTTCAATCTTATCATCCGCACCGCCCTTGCCGCCCGAGACAATAGCGCCGGCATGACCCATAGTGCGCCCCGCAGGTGCGGTACGGCCTGCGATAAAGCCGACAACGGGTTTACTGCGGCCCCTCGATGCCTGGTGTGCCAGATATTCCGCCGCTTCTTCTTCGGCAGATCCGCCTATTTCGCCGATCATAATGATGGACTTGGTATCATCATCGCTGAGGAATAAATCCAGCACATCAATAAAATTGGTGCCGTTCACCGGATCGCCGCCAATGCCAATAGCTGTGGTTTGCCCAAGGCCGACTTGGGTGGTCTGAAAAACGGCTTCATAGGTCAATGTGCCCGACCGCGATACCACGCCGACAGAGCCTTTTTTGAAAATCTTGCCAGGCATAATCCCAATCTTACATTCTTCGGGGGTCAAGATACCCGGACAGTTCGGGCCAATAAGCCTTGATTTCGAGCCACACAAAGCCCGCTTTACCGCCACCATATCGCGCACAGGCACGCCCTCGGTAATGGCAACAATAAGTTCTATTTCCGCATCTATGGCCTCCAAAATACCATCCGCAGCAAAGGGCGGCGGCACATAAATAACACTGGCCGTCGCCCCCGTGGCCGCTTTGGCTTCGGCGACAGTATTAAAATTGGGCAGGCCGAGATGCTCCGTCCCGCCCTTACCCGGTGTAACCCCCGCAACCATTTGCGTGCCGTGATAGGCAAGCGCCTGTTCCGTATGAAATGTCCCGGTCTTCCCGGTCATGCCTTGGGTGATGATTTTAGTGTTTTTGTTGATAAGTATGGACATTTTTTTCCTTTATTGAAATGCTAAAAAATCTTCTTTGAACGGGTTGCAGACGCGCACAGTGCCGTAGATTTGACCGTGGTTTAGGTCTTCGGAATACATTATTGTCGCTTCTGCTTTATGAGCGGCTGCCAGCAAAGCGCTGTCAAATGTATGAATTTTATACCGTCTTGTAATCTCTATCGCCGCAAATACCAGATCCGGCGTCATCGTGATAACCTCATATTCTGCGGCAAAATTGAGCCACTGGTCAATTGTCGCCTCACTTAAGTTTGATTTTCTTGGATTTACAAGATTGTTGTGAAACTCCAGTAAAACCTGCGTAGAAATCGCATGCCCAGGCCGCTTTAGAATCTCGCTGGCAATTTCATTTTTTTTCGGCTCTAGATTTTTGTCAAAAGCAGCATAAAGCAAAATATTCGTATCAAGGAAGCATGCGCTCATCATAGACTTCCTCTCGCTTTAGAATTGGGCCTTTAAAACCACCCTCCGCCTGTGTATCGGCCAAAAGCTTTTCAGCCTTTTCACGCCATTCTTGTGCGGACAATTTGGGCTTGCTTAAAGTCTCCAGATATTTTGCAACCAGACTGCTTACAGATGTACCTTGCTCCGCCGCATAGATTTTCGCAGACTTAAGTATTTTATCGTCTACCGCGAGCGTAATGTTTTTATTCATAACCATACTCCATTTTCACACAGTATATGTGTAACTGTGTGAAAAGACAAGATGAATGCACAAGACTGGACAATTGCTTTTTCATATCCCAACCCCCACCGGGCAAGCTTGAGTGCGGTATTTTTTCTTTTGCATTTTGGCGGTATCGGCTTCGATTTGGACATGGGTGATGTTTAGGTTTGGGTGGGTAGCAATGAACGCGCTCATAGCCCCTTGTACCAATTTGCAATTACTACACCAGTCGGCAAAATATTCTACAAAGGTAAAATCAGCTTCAGGAAGATCCGTAGCTTTTACACCCGTATAGGGTTCTATTTCATATAATTTTGGCGCGAATTTCGTCGGCTTGTTTTGCTCAAGCACCAATTGCCATAATGCGTCCGAGCGGCTGTTAAACCCGACCGCATGATAGATAGGTGTGAGGTCTTTATTATATATGGTCAACCAAGGCACGGTTGGTGAACCGCCAAGGCGCACCTCACCTGTGCTTCCCATAGCCTCAAAACCATTTTTCAACTGATCCGGTATCCAGGCCGGGTTCATGGTTGAGACAATATCTTGATAGGCGAATAAACAGCTCAGCTTCCATGTACCGGAGAGGTTCGGCGCCGGTTTGGCGGCACTTCCAACACCAAAAGACAAGACCGCGAGCGCCATTGTGGCACCCGTAAGCTTTCTGAAGCATGCGGAGCGGCTTGGCACAATTAGCCCGCTTGACCGTCCAGAATTTTCGCGATTGTATCTGCTTTCAAATCAGCTACACTGGCATCAATACCCTTAGCCCTAGCAATATCTACCACATCGGCTTCCCGCATTTTTTCCAAGGCAGACTTGGTATAAACGCGCCGCGCCCGCACCGCCGCAACGATTTTCTGTGCGGCATCGTCTAGGTCGTCTGCAGCTATGGCGTCAACAGGACTATCGTTGATAATGGCCTTGCCCTTGGCAACATTGGTGCCCTCAAGACGCACAACCAGCGGCACGGTCAGGCCAACTTCACCCACTGCCGTCACCACACCTTGGGCAATCACATCACATTTCATTATGCCGCCGAAAATATTGACCAGAATGCCTTTGACATTTTCATCCGACGTGATGATTTTAAACGCTTGGATAATATTTTCAGTTGTCGCACCGCCGCCCACATCGAGGAAATTAGCTGGCTCTTCGCCGTATAATTTGATAATGTCCATAGTCGACATAGCCAAGCCCGCACCATTAACCATACAGCCAATAGTACCGTCGAGGGCAATATAGCTTAGCCCGTAATCTGCCGCCGCCACTTCTTTTTCGTCTTCCTCCGTCACATCGCGCAAGTCTTTGATGTCGGGGTGGCGGAACAAGGCATTGCCGTCAAAACTAATCTTGGCATCCAAACAATGTAGCTTGGCGTCTTTGGTGACAATGAGCGGATTGATTTCCAGCATAGACATGTCTTTGGCCAGAAAACCATTATAGAGTGTACGACCTAATTTATTCGCTTGCTTGGCTAGGTCGCCGGACAATTTCAAAGCCCGCGCCAATGTGCGCCCGTGGTGAGGCATAAAGCCTGTGGCCGGGTCAATATCAAATGTGATGATTTTTTCAGGCGTATCATGCGCCACGGCCTCGATGTCCATACCGCCCTCGGTAGACGCCACAAAGGACACACGCGAAGTTTCGCGGTTAATCAAGAGGGACAGATAAAACTCTTTTTCAATATCCGAACCATGCTCGATATAAAGGCGGTTGACCTGCTTGCCTTCCGCCCCCGTTTGCGCCGTGACAAGATGAGAACCAAGCATTTGCTTGGCATTTTCCACAACCTCGTCCACAGACCAGGCCAGACGCACACCGCCCGCATCGCCAGCGCTGGCCTCAAGGAATTTCCCCTTACCGCGCCCACCGGCATGGATTTGCGATTTCACCACCCATAAAGGCCCACCAAGTTGCTTGGCAGCAGCCTCCGCCTCACCCGCACTAAATATAGCTACCCCTTCGCTCACCGGAGCCCCAATAGATTTAAGAACTGCTTTGCCTTGATATTCGTGAATGTTCATTTGTATGTATCCAGTCTATTTACTGCGTAAAATTCAACTGCCTTATAAGCCCGCTTAACATGGGTATCAACAGCAGAAACCTGCCAAAGCCGTGTTTTTTACCCCTCAACTCAAACGCCAAGCCTATAAAACTCATCACGCCCCTATAAAGTCAAGGCGATACGGAACCAACTGGGCTGCAACTTGGATACTTACAGGCAAGCAATCAGTAGTGTGTTCACATAAGTTGCGCAATATAATAGGCGGTTTTACGGCCAGCGTGATGCGCGGTGCAAATTATTACTACAATGACAAGAGAAGATTTAAGCCTGTAAAAACCATAACTTGACCTAAAAATCATAACTTGGCCTAAATTGTATATGAAAAAGGCCTAAATTGTAAATACTTACGTGTTTTTTAAGTATAAAACACCCTATCTTTTCAATTTTATAAGGGGCGATGGTTATGCCATATTTTCATTCTACAACAACTCTATCTGGCGGCGCAGATGTGGACTATATTTTCGGTACGTCCACCAATCCCAACAACACGATTTTTGGCCAAAACGGCAGTGACCTCATTTTAGCAGATATTGCAGCGGTTGTTCCCGAAGTGTTGGGCAATACAACTTTGGCCACGGCACATGATATTGATTTGGCTTCATATTGGACTATTAGTGCGAACCCACTAATAGATCCGGCGAATGTGAGTGCGGATGTGTCCCATACATTGGTTTATGGTGGTGATGAGAATGGTGCGGAATATTATTCATTCACGGCTAACGGGAATGTCGTTATTACAGCGGATATTGATTGGGCAACATTCGATACCCGGATAGACATTCTGGATTCGAGCGGAACGGTTGTTGCGACTAATGACAATTCTGCCCTCTCTGTGGGCGGGCTTGGAAGTAAAGCGACGACCGATTCCTTTGTTAGCTATACTACACAAAATTCCGGTACATATTATATCCGCGTCTATAACGCCAATTTTCCTCAAGAATTTCGCGTAGACGGGCAGTTCGTGATGAATATTTCTGTAGGGAAACACGCTGCCACGGCTACTTTGGTTTCAGGAGATGATGTGATCAATGCGGGCGGCGGTGATGATTTGGTCTTTGGTGGTGCTGGCAATGATACGATTTATGGCAATACCGGCGATGATACAATTTACGGCGGCACTGGTGATGATATTTTAAATGGCGGCGCGCCTGGTGTGCAAACCACTCAATCCGGTACCGATGAAATATACGGGGAAGCCGGAGATGATACGATTCTTTACCGTGCGGATCAATTTTATGTTGGCGAAGTTGATATTGTTGATGGTGGTTCGGGTACAGACGAATTGATCATCAATGCGCTTCTTGATACTGTCGGTAAATACACTGTTGATCTAATTTCCGGCATTGTTCGAGGTGGGAGTTTAACGGGAACAGGCTCGAACTATATGACCTTGACCAGTATTGAAAATGTTAAAGTTAGCGGCAGTATTGATATTGTGGGGGATAATGGAAACAATCAATTAACGGGCGATATAGTTTCTGGTGCAAATGTTCTCGAGGGTCGCGG
>JALSHM010000281.1 GCA_026982235.1 Robiginitomaculum sp.
ATTGTATGCTGTTTCACCTGCCGCAACGAGATGCGCAAAACCAAAAATATATATTAAGGCACTGAACAGGAATGTTACTGATATTTTTTGCTTCATGAATTAGCCCCGTTCAAAATTGTGTCGGAATCCTGAATACGCCTGTTTTCGAGTTCTTAGAATAACTGGCTTTGGTTTTCAATGCTTAGTTTAAGAGTGTAGGCGCATGATTTTGCTTGATAATATTGGTGCGTTGGGGGAAGCTAGCTAAAATTAAAGGGGCTGATATGCAATTCAAATGGCCAAATTGGCTTAAATTATCAGCAAAGCGGCGCAAGATTATCATCCCGACACTGTTGGGGGTATTGGTGACGCTGGGCTATTATAGTGCAAATTTAGTGAAACCGCCACAAATTGAGCAGATCGGTAATTTGCTCTTTGACGCTTATCAGAAGAAAAAACCGCGCATTTACAACCCCGACACACCTGTACGAATCGTTGATATTGACGACGAAAGTATTGAGAGGTTTGGCCAATGGCCATGGCCGCGCACCTTGATGGCTAAACTGAACGACCGATTAGTCGAGGCTGGGGCACACGTTATTGCTTACGATATTGTCTTCGCCGAACCAGACCGGACATCACCAAAGAATGTCGCTAAAATATTCGAAAACAATCCTGAAGCTCAAGGAGATTATGACAGTATTGCAAAATTAAGAGACCATGATGAACTGTTAGCAGATTCGTTCACGCGTTCGAATGTAGTCGCAGGTTTCTTTTTAACTGCAAAGGAAAACGATGAGCGCCCGGGTTATCGCCATGGGTTCTCTTGGAAAGGTACAAAACCTACTCTAGCTATAAATGCGTATAATGGTGCTATTGTACCCCTGCCGGAACTTGAAGCCAATATTAAAGGCGAGGGTTTCGTCAGTTTTTTTCCGCAAGGCGATGGTATTGTTCGCAACGCACCGCTTATTTCTGTAATCGGCGAGAAAATGTACCCCGCATTATCCGTGGAAGCCCTACGTGTTGCCGCAGGTGCAAATACGTATATGATGACGTCCTCTGATGGTTCTGGGGAGAAAGACGTTGTCGGGACAAAAAAACCGAAACTAGCAAAAATGCGGGTTGGTAATTTCGAAATTCCGACGAATGCAGAAGGTGAAATGGTCGTCTATTTCACCAATCCACAAGGTAATAGTCGCTATATAAAGGCGTGGAAAATACTTTCAGATGATGTGCCGATGTCTACATGGGCGAACAAAGTAAAAGACAAAATCGTATTTATCGGCACGGGCGCGGATGGACTAAAAGATATTGTTGCCACACCAATCAGAGCCGGGGAGCCGGGGGTGTTGGTACATGCACAAGTAGTCGAGCAGATATTTGAAGGGAAGTTTTTGAAAAGACCTTATTCTATTGAGACTTATGAATTATGGCTATTAGTGCTTTCTGGTATTTTTTTAGCACTTGTACTGCCGAGGCTAAGGGCGGTTAAGGGGGCAATACTCAGCCTATTGTTAGCGGGCGGTATTGCCTATTGGTCTTGGTTTAAATTTTCTAATGATTTGCTATTGTTCAATCCAGTTTACATCTTGCTGGCTATTTTGACTTCATACTGGGTAATTACCCTGTCGGCGTTTTACATAACAGAGGGTGAACGTGCGCAAATTCGCAATGCGTTTTCTATGTACTTATCGCCGACTATGGTTGAGAAAGTTTCTGAAGATCCTAGCTTGCTGAAATTAGGTGGGGAAGAGCGGATGTTGACGATTTTATTCCTTGATATTCGCAGTTTCTCGAAAATATCCGAAGGGTTAGAACCTGAGGAAATCACTACATTTCTCAATGCATTTCTCAGCCCTATGACGTTGATATTACAAGATGAAGGTGCGACTATAGATAAATATATGGGCGATGCGATTGTGGCGTTCTGGAATGCGCCCCTGGACGTTCCGAACCACGAGCGAAATGCTGCGCGTGCTGTGTGTAAAATGATAAAAACATTGGGCGAACTCAATAGGAGTTATACCAAGCAAGCCGAGATTAAATGGCCGGATAATGTCAAGGTCGGTATTGGCCTAAACACCGGTATATGTTGTGTAGGCAATCTTGGCTCTGAACAACGGTTTTCCTATTCTATGATTGGAGATGCCGCCAATCTCGCGTCGCGTATTGAAAGCTTGACCAAGCAATTTAAAATATCGGCGCTAATCGGCAATACCACGGCGAAAGCTTTGCCAGGGCTAGCCATTATAGAGGCGGATCTGATACAGGTTATAGGCCGTAAAACTCCGGAACGGATATATATATTAGCGGGTGAAGAAGACATGGCAGCTACGGAGGCTTACAAAACCCTTCTACCCTTACAGGCAAAATTCCTAGAGGCCTATCGCAAGCAAAATTGGCCGGAGGCGGAGGGCTATATCCCCGCACTACAAAAACTGGCTACGGAAATGGATTTTGGCGGCTATTATGAAGTCATGCAAGCGCGCATAAATGAATACAAAATTACC
>JALSHM010000282.1 GCA_026982235.1 Robiginitomaculum sp.
CCACTGCACGGATGAACTGGTCGCTGGCCGCCTAACCACAGAAATGGCGAGCATGGCCAAATACTTGCTGTCGGACCTACAATGCAAAATCGTAGACGAATGCGTCCAGCTCCACGGCGGCTACGGCTACATGAACGAATACCCGGTAGCCAGAGCCTGGCGCGACTCCCGCGTCCAACGCATTTACGGCGGCACAAATGAGATTATGAAGCTGGTTATTGCGCGGGGGTTGTAGTTACAATGTTCATCCCTCCTGCATTTCAGTTCTCTGACCAAGAAGCCCTCGTATTTGTGAAGACAAATGATTTTGGCGTGCTCGTGACGCGGGATTTGGCCATGTCGCATATTCCTATGCTGCTTAAGCAGACGACGAGCGGTGCCGTGCTGTGCGGGCATATATCTGCGCGCAATCCGCAAGTGGCCGCGATCCGCGCGGGCGAAACTGCCAAAGTAATGTTCTCCGGGCCTCATGCTTATATCTCGCCGATGATGTATGAGCAGCCCCTGCGCAATGTGCCTACATGGAATTATCAGGCTGTGGAAATTATGGGGCGTTTGAAAGCGGTCGCGCCAAAAGACACACATGCTTCTATGGCTGCGCAGGTAGAGCAATACGAAACCGAGTGGGCTATTGATGATTTAAGCGAAAAATATGTAGCGGGTAATTTGCAGGCAATTTTAGCCTTTGAATTATCAATTGATGAAATCATCGGCAAAAATAAAATGAGCCAAAACAAGCCCCAAAACGAACGCGATAAAGTCGCTGGTCATTTAGATGCGGACGGGCAAAACATTGTGGCTACCTTGATGCGTATGGAAATTTAACCCCATCCTCACCCCATTTATGGGGGAGGATGACTAAGGAATAACAGATGAGAAGGAAGAATAGAAAGGCGCGAAAATACGCTAAAGAAATGCGCAAAGACATGCCGATTGCCGAAGTTATACTTTGGCAATATCTCCGCCGCAAACTTATGCGTGGATATGCGTTTCGCAGGCAACACCCAGTCGGTCCCTTTATCACCGACTTTGCCTGTATCAAAGCGGGTTTAATTGTTGAGATAGACGGCGGTACACACGGCGAACGGGGTGAAAGAGATTATGACAAAAGACGGACGCAATATTTGGAAAAACAAGGATGGACAGTAATTAGATTTGAAAACGAAGATATTTATGAGGGATTGGCTGACGTTCTGGATACCATCGACAGGTATTTGCCAGAGTGAAGATGATTCCCGAATTTTCTCCTCACCCCATTTATGGGGGAGGTGCCCCTTCTTAGGGGCGGAGGGGGAATAATCTAAAAATGGAAAAACGATTTAAGGATTTAAACTGAATAGGCTAAACAAATCAGGCAATAACTGAATGCGTAGGTTAGACGAAAGATTTCCCCCCCTCCGCCCTCCAAGAGGAGGGCACCTCCCCCGCAGGGCGGGGTGAGGATAAAACGAACATGAAATTGAAAATAAGAAAGAAGGACTAGAAAATGACAACAGCATATATATATGACGCTATCCGCACGCCGCGCGGTAAGGGTAAGAAGAACGGTAGCTTGCACGAGATTACGGCGCTATCGCTGGCTACGCAGCAGCTTGAGGCTTTGGCGGATCGCAACGATCTCGACACATCCAAAGTTGATGATGTCATCCTTGGGTGCGTGCATCAGGTTAAGGGCCAAGGCGCGGATATTGCGCGCTCTGCGGTGATTACTGCGAATTGGGACCAGGCCTGCGCGGGTCTATCCATTAACCGTTTCTGCGCGTCTGGTCTTGAAGCCGTCAATATTGCAGCGGCCAAAGTTATGTCCGGCATGAGCGATATGGTTGTCGGCGGCGGGGTTGAGAGCTTGTCGCGTATCCCTATGGGCAGTGACGGCGGGGCTATGGGCGTTGACCCGTCGATTGCTTTTGACCACCACATTATTCCCCAAGGGATTTCGGCGGATTTGATCGCCACCAAATACGGGTTCAGCCGTGATGATTGCGATGCCTATGCGGTCGAGAGCCAAAAGCGCACGGCAACTTCATGGGAAGAGGGCCGGTTCGCCAAATCTATCGTACCCGTGAAAGACCAAATGGGCGTCAACATTTTAGAGCGCGACGAATATATGCGCCCCGGCACCGACATGCAGGGCCTTGGCGCGCTCAACCCAAGCTTCGCCGCTATGGGGCAAATGATGCCGGGCTTTGATTTTGTGGCTTTGCAAAAATACCCGGAAATAGAAACCATCACCCATGTGCATCATGCGGGTAATTCATCCGGCATTGTTGACGGCGCTTCTGTTGTCTTGGTGGGGAACGCTCAAATCGGCAAAGACCTCGCTCTAAAACCTCGCGCCAAAATTCGCAGTTTCGCAGAGATCGGCTCCGAGCCAACGATTATGTTGACCGGCCCAGAATTTGTGGCTGCTAAGGCCCTTAAAAAAGCCGGTATGACAGTAGACGATATTGACCTATGGGAGATTAACGAAGCGTTCGCATCGGT
>JALSHM010000283.1 GCA_026982235.1 Robiginitomaculum sp.
GCCTGTATAGGAATAGCAAAAAATGACATGCCTGCAAATACGCAGAGCCTCCCCCACGACAACAACGATAAAGCCTTCATAACCACATCCCAATAAGGTTTAGCCCAGTACGCTTACCTAAAGAGACTTAACAAAACACAAATAACGCTGAAATGAGCAATTTGAATGCAAATATGGACAAACGATGAATTTTATGCTATGTGATAATCTCAGGAGGCTGTTATGAGTGTAAGTGAACTTCTAAAAAACAAGGGTCGCCAAGTATATTCAGTTAGTGAAACGGCTACCTTGCGAGAGGCTATTTCCTTGTTAAACGCCAAGAACATAGGTGTGGTATTGGTTACTGATACAAATGGCCACATGAAGGGCATATTATCCGAGCGCGATATTATTCGTAGGGCTTTGGCTCAAGAGACTGGGTTTCGCGACGAACCCGTCACCAAAACTATGACAAGCAAAGTTTTTAGCATAGGCGAAGATGCAAGTATCGATGCAGTAATGGAGATTATGACCAATTCACGTATCCGTCACGTACCTGTACTGGACGGCGATGAAATCAAGGGGCTGGTTTCCATTGGTGATGTAGTCAAACGCAAAATTTCTGATGCAGAAAACGAAGCTGCGGTGCTACGCGATTATATTGCCACAGGTTAACGGCATGAATAGCTCCATCTTCAGGAAGAATGCCGTTTCTGTATCCAAGCGCGACCATCTGGGTTGAACTTAGAGCGAAATTTAGTGGGGCTGGCTCCCGTTAGCCCCTTGAAATGATGACGCAGAGTTTCTGGGGTCTTTAGCCCCGTTATTTCGGCTATTTTCTCTATGTTTAGATCTGTGGTTTCCAATAAATCCTTAGCAAGCTCCACACGTTCACGCGTAATCCAAGCGTGAGGACTAAGACCAGTTGCATTCCTAAATCGGCGTTGCAAAGTACGGGGTGAAGTATTACACAGTTCAGCCATACGGCCTATTTTCCAATCCTCCCCAAGTTCTTCGCGTATAGTATCCAATAACTTGGCTATATTGCCGCGATAGCCGTGGCTAATGGGTCGAGCAATATATTGTGCCTGACCACCATCACGGTGTGCGGGCACAACAAGCCGCCTTGCCACCTCATTGGCACGGGCAACACCATAATCAGACCTTATGATATGCAAGCACATGTCGATGCCTGCGACAGACCCTGCCGAAGTCAGAATGTCGCCATTGTCGATATATAACACATTCGGATCCACAAAAATATCTGGATAAAGGTCTCTAAATTCCTGCACATATTTCCAGTGTGTGGTGACTTTTAATTTATCCACCAAGCCACACGCCGCTAAAACAAACACACCAGAGCAAATGCTGGCAATACGTACGCCATTTTGATGGGCATCTATCAAGGCTTTTCTAAGATGTGGCGGCGTCAACCGTTCCGAACCCCGCCAGCCCGGTATAATAATCAAATCAGCATCTGCGAGTTGCGCCAAATCTGTTTCGGCATCAATAATCACATTGCCTAAACCGCGAATAGGTTTGTCATCAACGGCAATGATGTGACAATCATACCAATCTGTATATTCAGGCCGATATTGTGCAAAAATTTCCACAGCCATGGAATATTCGAATGTACACAAACCATCATAAGCGAGTATGCAGACTTTTTTTGTCGTTAATTCAGTAGATATAGCTTCCCCGGGCATATAAAACTCTTCAATTATAGTTAATACGCCCCCTCAATTACCAATATGTAATACACTAGCAAGATTGAAAATAAAGTCCGCAACTGACATTTGTATGTATAAAAATTATAAGTCTGTTTTTTAATCACATCACTTGATTTACATCAGTTATTATGGCCAAAAGTACACTAGAAAGCATATATGAACACAAATATTACACATAAGAACAGCCTAACGGATAGTTTTGGCCGCAATATCACCTATTTGCGTCTGTCCCTGACGGACAGGTGCGATTTGCGGTGTTTCTATTGTATGGCCGAACATATGGTGTTTTTGCCGAAGAAAGACCTGCTGAGCCTTGAAGAATTGGGCAAGGTCGCAGATGCATTTATTGACCGTGGTGTGCGCAAAGTCCGCCTAACGGGCGGCGAGCCTCTGGTACGCAAGGGATTTTTAACATTGGTCGCACATTTATCGCAGCATTTAGCGGCAGGACGCCTCGACGAAATCACCCTGACCACCAATGCCACGCAATTACACAAATATGCTGAACCTTTGAAAGACTTGGGCGTGAAGCGCATCAATGTCTCTCTGGACAGTCTTGACCCGCTGGCTTTTAACCGCATTACGCGCGGCGGCAATCTGACACGTGTCTTGGAAGGCATAGACGCCGGGCTTGCGGCGGGATTGAAATTGAAAATCAACACGGTTGTGCTGAAAAACGACAATGCCGACCAAATTCCCGAAATGGTGGCTTGGGCGCACAAGCGCGGTATGGATATGACACTAATTGAGGTCATGCCTATG
>JALSHM010000284.1 GCA_026982235.1 Robiginitomaculum sp.
TCAATTCATTGTCGGTGGTGCCGTTAATGGCAATAATATTTACGGCGATCTTCCACCCTATACGACCGGGCACGACCAAGATGCAGGTAATGGCCGCCTCATCCCGCAAACCTCGGTGGAGCAATACGCAGCCACCCTTGGGAAGTGGTTCGGACTTAGCAATGCAGAACTGGCCGCAGCATTACCAAACCTTGCAAACTTTTCTGTAAAAGACCTCGGCTTTATGGCGGGAGGGAATACATAAATAAAAAATCATTTTAGCGCATAAAAGCCGTTGACGTCGTAAAAAGAGCGGGCTAGTAAACGCGCCTTGTTAAGACGCAAGTTTATACAAGCGGGTGTAGCTCAGTTGGTTAGAGCGCTGGCCTGTCACGCCAGAGGCCGCGGGTTCGAGTCCCGTCACTCGCGCCATTTTTTTCGGGTCATTTTTTTAAAATAGTAAATTTTTGCTAGTCAGGCAATATATCTGGCTCGCCTGGCCATATGGTTATGTGTTTTGGGTGGTCTTGCTCTTTTACGTCTTTTTCGTGAATTGTTGCATTTTTTACGCTCATACCTGCCTTGTGGATTGAGTTTTTATCGCCTGTTATTAGGTGATGATAGTCCGGCAAGTCTTTACCTTCAGCGAGCAAGCGGTAAGCACAAGTGCGCGGCACCCAAGGCAATTTTCCCACGTTTTTTGCGGTAAGCTGCACACAGTCAGGTACGTATAATTTGCGGGTTTCATAGTGCTTACATTGGCAAGTGCGCGCGTCCAATAATTTACAGCGAATATCGGTAACATATACCGCAGCCGTATCTTCGTCTTCCATGCGCAGCAAGCAGCATTTCCCGCAACCATCACAAAGACTTTCCCATTCGTCTTTGTTCATTTGGCGCAAGGTCTTGGTTTTCCAGAAGGGTTTGGTCATAGACGAATCTTTTCTAAGGTCAAATTCATGCCGTATTCTAATGGCATTTACATGAAAAAGTCATTTGGAATTTCGCATCTTAAGCGTAAAGGGGAGTATGGAGACGTTTCGCGCAGATATAAAGGCCGCAAATGATAATAGCGGTAAGAAAAAACGCCGCTGGGTGTGGGGGGTGTTGCTGAGCCTGTTGTTCATTATTGCGCTGGTATTCTTCATGGGGCGGAGTTATTTGCTTGACGGCTTGCCGGAGTTGCCGACCAAGCAGTCTATGTGGGAAAAAAACCTACAGCCCAACATGACGTTACTCGATAGGAATGGCAATATTATTGGCCACCGGGGGCCGTATTATGGCAAGCCATTAAAGCTATCGGAAATGCCTCCTTGGTTGCCAGATGCATTTTTGGCCATCGAGGATCAGCGGTTTTGGGCGCATAAGGGGATTGACCGCAAAGCAATTTTCCGTGCCCTTATAGAAAATTCCAAGGCCGGGCGTAAAGTCCAAGGTGGATCGACCCTGACCCAGCAATTGGTCAAAAACATGGTGTTGAGTCGCGAGAAAACTTATAAACGGAAATTCCAGGAAATGTGGCTGGCCTATAAAATGGAGCAACTCCTCTCCAAACAGGAAATATTAGAACTTTATCTCAACCGAATTGATCTGGGCAATCGAGCTTTCGGGGTTGAGGCCGCCGCCCAAAGATTGTTTGGCAAGTCGGCCAAAGACATTACCTTGTCCGAAGCTGCCATTTTGGCGGCACTGCCCAAAGCGCCAACTACCTATGACCCGGTTAAAAATCCAGATGCTTCGGCTGATCGAGCCCGACTGGTATTGCAAAACATGATGGTGCAAGGCAAAATATCTCCCCGAGAATTAAAGGAGGCCGAGCTAAAGCCCGCAGAAATAAAAATCGGAGAAAACGGCTATCTGGATGAAAGACATCTTGGCCATGTGTTCGATTTGGTAGCGGAGCGCGCCAAAGAACTGATCGGCACAGGCACACAAGATTTAGTGGTGCGCACGACAATAGACCCAAAATTACAAAACCACGGGCTTAATGCTATCACTACTATCGTCAATAAATTTCAAAAAACCAAAAACGTCAGCGATGGCGCCCTCGTCAGTATCGAAACGGAAACTGGGGCAATACGTGCGCTTATCGGCGGTCGGGATTATAATAAGAGTAAGTTCAATCGCGCCACTCAGGCTCTGCGCCAGCCTGGTTCATCTTTCAAAGCATTTGTTTATGCCGCCGCACTTGAAGCAGGTTTTACGCCAGGCACGGTGCGTATTGACCAGCCAACCACTATTGGGAGTGGTGAAACCCAGTGGTCGCCCCAAAACTATACCAAACGGTATCGTGGCCCCATGACATTGCGTGAAGCTCTAAAACTATCCATTAACACGGTGGCGGCACAGGTTGGTGCAGAAGTTGGTCCCAATAAAGTCGTTGAATTGGCACACCGCTTTGGCATTACCACCAAATTAGGCGCTAATTATTCTATCGCACTTGGCTCCTCTGAAGTGCATCTGGTTGATATG
>JALSHM010000285.1 GCA_026982235.1 Robiginitomaculum sp.
AGCCGTCAACCGGGCGTCTATATAGGTTTCGCGTTCCAGCCTGCCATTAGCTTGCGGCGGTACCCCGCCTGATAGGAGCGCTGCGTAGATTAAGTCCCGCGCCATACCCATTGCATCAGTGTCAATGTTTTCGATTAAATCTGTGGCGCGTTTGGCCGATACACCTTGCCATAATGCGCTATCAAGGCTACCGTTTTGCAACACACCCGCATCATAGGCGCTGGCAGCGCTCAGCTGGTCAACATTGATTTGGGCTGACGCCGTTGCGCTAAGAAAAATTATAGCGCTTAACCCCAAAAATGTTTTACGCAAAATCATGATTATTTTTCAAACGTGTCGGCGACGTCAATGATGATTTCCTGGCGCACTAATTGTTCTGGATCTGCCCCGCTGAGCAGCCAAAAACCAACGCCTATCAGCGCCAATACGCCTATGGCTAATATCCAAACGGACTTTTTCATACTTGTTCCTTTATATTTCAAAAATATTTATATTGAGAATACAGCAATAACCAGACATAGTAGTGTAAATTATGTGTAATTTTCTGCTAGCATGAACAGTAGAGATAAAGGATTGGTAAAAATGAGCCGGGAGTACTGCCAGCTGGGGCGGCAATCTATATCCCTTGTGGGATTGATGGGGGTTGGAAAAACCACTATTGGTCGACGCTTGGCCAAACGTCTGGACATGCCGTTTTTCGATTCTGACGAAGAGATTGAAAAAGCGTCTGGACGCAGTGTCAAAGGTTATTTCAAAGATCACGGCGAAGCGGCATTTCGGGAGGGTGAGCGCCGCGTGATTGCGCGGCTGTTAAGCGGCAATCCAATCGTACTTGGCACAGGCGGCGGCGCATTTATTCCGGACGAAACCCGAGCCGTGCTTAAATCTGGCAGTTTAACCATATGGCTAAAAGCGGATTTTGCCGTCAATATGGAGCGGGTCAATCGTCAGGTTAACAAGCGGCCCTTATTAGACGTGGAAGACCCCGAAGCCGCCATGCGGGCACTAGCCGAAGCCCGTTATCCACTTTACGCCAAGGCCGACATTTGCGTTAAAGCAGGTGCTTGCTCTCATGCCAGCACCGTTGCGCGGGTAATCAGTGCGATTGAAAGCCATTATGACCAATAATATTGATGTTTTAAATGTTGATTTGGGAGCGCGGTCTTATCCTATTCATATTGGCGCGGGCTTGCTTGCGGATGTGCGTTCATTGTTAGAACCGCATATAGGTAATGGACGTATAGCAATTATTACAGACGAGACCGTGGCGGGTTTTCATTTGCAAACTTTGTTGGCGGGCTTGGATGTCGATAATGTTGAAACTATTGTTTTACCTGAAGGTGAAAGCACTAAAAGCTTCGCCGTACTGCAAGATGTTTTGGACACGCTCCTCAAAGCTAATTTCTCCAGAGACGACACTTTAATCGCATTTGGCGGTGGGGTGATTGGCGACCTCACAGGATTTGTTGCGGCTATTCTCAAGCGCGGATGTCGCTTCGTACAAATACCCACAACATTGCTTGCACAAGTGGATAGCTCAGTTGGCGGCAAGACGGCCATCAATACGCCAGCAGGTAAAAATTTAGTTGGGAGTTTCTACCAGCCCAAATGTGTCTTAATTGATACGGACATATTGGAAACTTTAAATGCCCGGCAAATGCGGGCCGGATATGCTGAGGTTCTTAAATACGCCCTGATAAACGACCGAGAATTTTTCGACTGGCTCGAAGAAAATGCTGTTGCTTTATTGAACGGGGACGCAGCGACTTTGCGCCGCGCTATCTTAACATCCTGCGCTGCTAAGGCCGATATTGTCAAACGCGACGAGCGGGAGCGCGGCGAGCGGGCTTTGCTTAATCTCGGCCACAGTTTTGCCCACGCCCTAGAAGCCAAAGCCGGTTATGACAATACACTCTTGCACGGAGAAGCCGTTAGCGCCGGCATGTTAATGGCGTTTGAATATGCGCAAACACTTGGCCTATGCTCTGGACAGGACGTGCAGCGCTTGCGGGCGCATTTACGCAAGCAAAACATGCCGACCTTATCCGATCTGCCCGCAGCCATAACACATGACCCCAAGCAATTATTCGCTTTTATGGGGCAAGACAAAAAGAACACAAAAACGGATATGAAACTAATTTTAACACGCGGTATAGGCAAAGCCTTTATTGAACCCAAGGCCGATCAAGCCAGCGTCCTCAACTATCTCATAAAGGTCTGTAATTCATGAGCGAATTTTTCACCCCCGAAACTATTTTGAAGTTTTGTGCCATTGGCTCTTTGATCGTAATGTCCGGGTTTTTCTCTGGTTCGGAAACCGCCCTGACCGCTGCGTCTCGTTCGCGCATCCATGCCCGCGCCAAAGAGGGCAGTAAGGGCGCCAAGATTGTGGCGAAATTACTGGAAAGCCGAGAGCGCTTAATTGGAGCTTTATTACTGGG
>JALSHM010000286.1 GCA_026982235.1 Robiginitomaculum sp.
AGCCAGTCCGAGGGCAAGCAAAATGACGGTAGGCGTAACGATATGTAAGCCTGCTTGCCAAAGCCCAAATATAGTGGTCAATGCCCATGCCAGCACCGCGCCGCTCATGAGAGACATGACCAAATAGCCAATTTTCGTCCAAATATTATGCCAGGCCGGAATGGTTTTCAGGCTCGCATATATCATCGACGTGGTGAACACTGTAATCAGTGCCATAACACCACCCACTAATCCGGCAATACCTGGCAAGCCAGCATTTTGCCCAAGGAACACCCAGTAAATCGCAAAAATACTCATGGGAATAAATGTCAAAATCGCCATAACGCCTTCGCGCGACAACCAGCTAGAGCGCCACTGCGACATGGCCCGCCATGCCCGTTCAGGATGTCCCAAATGCCCGGTTGAAGATAACAGCCCGGTGATAATAAGCCCAAAGGCAATGGCCAGCATAATAAAAGGCATAAGGTGGAAACCTACCGCATTATCTGCGGGCAAATGGCCATGGAATGACAACAAAGCCAACCAGAAAAACAAACCATAGCCTGCGCCTGTGGCAGTGGTGAAATAAATAACGGATTTAGCCGGGTGCATGATTATTCCTAACTATAAATTTTATGACGAAGAACGGCAAGTATTTGCGGTCAAGTTGACAGCTTACCCCCTCACCACGCTGTCGCGCGCCTCTCCCCAAAGGAGAGGCTAAGTTTACCTGCCCATCACATTGTTTTCTGTAGATCACCGAAAGACACGGCAACGTCTCCTCTCCCATAGGGAGAGGAACAAGGTGAGGGGATGGGATGTTGATTGGGTACACCATACCCTAAGCCGACAAAATCTTATCGACCCAGCGGGCCAGCATGGGGGCGGTATCTGTGCCCTCGTCTGCGTATTCCAACGCCCTTGGGGCTTGGTCTATAGTGCCATTTTGTTTAGGGCGCGGCGGCAAATATTTATTGACCGGTTTGGTGCCCTGTTCAGGCATGAGGTCATAGCCATCTCTGGCCGCCACCAATTTAGACACGTCTGAATTTGGATCATTGAGATCACCGAAGCTACGCGCACCTGTTGGGCAAGTGGAAACACAGGCCGGTGCACGGCTTTCTGGTGGTAGGTTCTCATTATATATCTTGTCCACACATAGCGTACATTTCTTCATGACGCCTTCAATTTCGTCGTATTCCCGCGCCCCATATGGGCAAGCCCATGAGCATAATTTACAACCAATGCAAATGTCTTCATTGACCAAGACAATCCCGTCTTCTTCGCGCTTATAAGACGCGCCCGTCGGGCACACGGTCACACACGGCGCATCATCGCAGTGCAAGCAGGATTTCGGGAAATGCACAGTGCGGCTCTCGCCCGTATCGCTCATGGTTTCAAACGTATGAATACGGTTAAACCACACCCCGTCCGGGTCTTTACCGTGGGGATTGAGATCGGTGAGCGGCGCAGATTTCGCACCCGTATTCCATTCTTTACAATTGGTGGCACAGGCATGACAACCCACACAAATATCCAAATCAATGACAAGCCCAAGCTTCTTTTTGGGCGCAGTTTTGGGTAGAGATGTCATGATTTATCTCCCTTATCGCTTTTGGCAATAGTGTTGCCATGCCCATCTTTAATGCCAGGAATACTGCCCGCATTGGCGTGCCTTTGGCCTATCCATTCTTTGATTTCGACCCGACCACCGCTGGAATCGCCTTGCAAGTCTTTACCATATTCGGAAATATCTTTGTCCGACACAGGGCCTTTGGGGGCGTCATAAATTGGTGCGGTAAAACCAGATTCTTCAGCCGTGCATTTCACGATTTTCACCCTGAGATCATACCAAGCCGCCTGCCCTGTCACCGGATCCGAATTGGAATATTCATAGCCGGCCTTATTGGGTTTTAAGACATCGGAGATAATATGGTTGAGTAAGAAGGCTTGGTTAAATTCCGGCGCATCATGTTTCAGCCCCCAAGCGCCCTTACGCTTGCCCATAGCATTCCACGTCCAGACAGTGTTTTTATTGACGCCTGTAATCAGCTTGACCTGACCCTTAACCCGGCCATGTCGCCCTTCAATCCACACCCAATCATCATCAACAATACCCAGGCTCGCCGCCATATCTTTATGGATATGTAATTTGTTGACATTGGTGATTTGCCGCAGCCATGTGTTCTGACTACCCCAAGAATGATACATGTGCATGGGGCGTTGCGACAAAGCATGGATAGGGTATTCGTCCGTATCTAGATCGCGTTCTTCGAACGGTTTATACCACATAGGCAGTGGGTCGAAATATGCTTCGATACGCTCCCGGTGTTCTTCGGGC
This sequence comes from Robiginitomaculum sp., assembly GCA_026982235.1. Taxonomy (GTDB): domain Bacteria; phylum Pseudomonadota; class Alphaproteobacteria; order Caulobacterales; family Maricaulaceae; genus Robiginitomaculum_A. Next base: position 2,321 of record JALSHM010000286.1, read on the forward strand.
GGTTGGTGATCACCATGTCCTTGCGCGGCGAGGCGGAAGCGTTGCAAGTCTTCATTATACAGCTGGTGAATAATGGGTTTTGGCTCGCTAATCCAGCCCATATGGGTGGCGTATTCAAGA
>JALSHM010000287.1 GCA_026982235.1 Robiginitomaculum sp.
GTTGTTGGTAGCAATGTGCTGGACGGTGTCTTGCACCCCGATACAGAAATCCCCGAAACCGAGAAGCAAAAAACAAGCGGTCAATTCCCCTCAAGGCAATCCGTTCCGTCGGTCATGCAAGACGTCCGGCTGGGTTCAGGTCAATATGTCAAATCCGGCCCAGCGAGTACGGATTTCGTGACGGAACGTGCAGGCAGTGTAGAGCTTGCATTTGACCGAGCACCCGTAGAGCAAATTATAAATGCGGTGCTTGGCAATATATTGGGCGCAGACTTTATCATTGACCCGGCGGTCACAGGCGAAGTGACTTTGCGCACGGCAAAGCCAGTAAAAAAAACCGATATTCCGGCTATCCTTGACCAAGCCCTTAGTCTTGTGAATGTATCGCTCATTGAGACCGCGCCTAATACTTTCACTGTTATCCCGTCGTCACAAGCGCGGCGATTTGCCCGTGCCCCCGGCCTAGCTGGAAGTGGTGCTCGCGGAGGCATGGTGATTGCGCCACTTGAATATATATCCGCATCAGAAATGGCCCGCGTATTGCAACCATTCACGCCGCTGGGCAGCAGCATAAAGGTTGATAGCAAGCGGGAAGTTCTCATCCTATCCGGTGAACCTGCGCAGATCAATGTGCTGCTAGACACTATGGAAATGTTCGATGTCGATTGGCTGGCACAAATGTCCTTCGGCGTATTTGAAACCCGTTACGCTCCGCCGGAAACTTTGATCGAAGAGCTGGAAAAAATCTTTGGTGGTGCCAACGGCCCTATTGGTTCGCAGGTCGAATTTATCCCCATGTCCCGGCTTGGCTCGGTCTTAGTGATTGCCAAGAGGTCACATAGAATAACCCAGGCGGAAGAATGGATACGCAAGCTTGACCGTAATGTTGGCGGTGAGGGACGCAGGTTCCAATTTATGTCTATCGTCAATGCGGACGCGGAAGAATTGGCCGATACAATATCTGACCTTGTCGGCGAGGAAAGTGGTGGCAGTGAATATAGTGGTGGGCAGGCCGGGCCAGAAAAGCAAGGGCAAAGACCAACACAAAATAGTAATAAATCTAGACAAAAACTACGCATACGAGCTGACCTAGCTACGAACTCCCTAATTATTTACGGCACGGATGATGAGTATCGCCAGATTGCTGATCTCGTACAAAAACTGGATGTGTTACCGGACCAGGTTTTAATCGAGGCGGTGATCGCCGAGGTTACTTTGAACGATGAATTGCGCTATGGTGTGCAATGGTTTTTTGATAGTCGCACAGGTGGCACCGCGACATTCTCGGATGCGGGAAGCGGTGCGGTGTCTTCGCGTTTCCCGGGCTTTGCTTACGCTTTTTCTGGCAATTACATCAAAGTGGCTATGAATGCCCTAGCAGCAGTTACCGATATAGAAATCGTCGCTTCGCCGCAAATCATCACACTCGATAACCACACCGCGACCTTACAGGTTGGAGATCAGGTGCCTATCGTTACCCAGTCTGCCGTAAGTGTAGACAACCCCAATGCGCCCATCGTCAATTCCGTACAGTTTAGGGACACCGGGATATTGTTAACGGTCACACCACGGGTTAATGACGGCAATATGGTGATCTTGGAGGTGGCACAGGAAGTTAGCAATGCCGTACCAACGCTGACGTCCGGTATTGATGCACCAACAATTCAGCAACGCCGCTTTGATACGGTGGTGACTATAGCCGACGGGGATACGTTAGCTCTGGGTGGTTTAATTCGTACCAGCCGGACTGTGGGCGATACGGGTATCCCCATCCTCAAAGACATTCCTGTTGTCGGCAATCTTTTTAGCGGTAAATCTGACAGCCGTGGTCGCACGGAATTGGTGATATTTATGACACCTCACATTATCCGTTCACGCGAAGATGCAAGACGGGCAAATGATCATATCAGGAGCCGCTTACAACGCCTAAAACTATCAAGTTTCAGCGATGAACCGACGCAGCCTTAAACACATTCTGGTTCTGGGCTCTAATGAAGGTACAGCCTTGGTCGCGGCTCTTTGGTTATCACTCATATTGGCGCTTCTTGGGATAGCCGCAATTTCCCTTGTTAAATCCAGTACACTGGAAACCAAAGTTCAAATGCGTCTCGACAAAGCTTGGGTAATGGCGGAAGGCGGGGTCGCTATTGCGGCGTATCACATTGCAGATGCCCGCAATCCTTGGCGACCTCGAACTAATAATTACACGACTAAAATTGGTGATGACGAGTTATCAATTTATGTATTCAGCCCACAGGCAAAAATAGACCTCAATGGTGCGCAGTCTGTATTGCTTGCAAGTTTATTTCGGGAATTGGGCTATGAACAAGAGCTATCAGATCAATTCGGTGACAGGATTGCCGACTGGCGTGATGCCGATAATCTCGTTCACTTAAACGGGGCAGAATCTCGTGCTTATCTTGAGGCTGGTCTCAAGTAT
>JALSHM010000288.1 GCA_026982235.1 Robiginitomaculum sp.
TAAACTTGCGCTACCGCACGGTCATAGCGGTCACGTTTATCCCCGCCGTAAAATAGTTGCACGGTTTTACCATTAGTCAGCTTGTCTAACGCCTCGCGGGCTTCGTCCGCCAACGGCCAAGCTTCATATTGAGACTTCCATTTCGGCTTGGGTGCTTGAATAGCGGATAAAGAAACTTTAAGCCCGCCCACCAAAACCAGACTATCCCCGTCAATCACCCGCGCCACCTGCCCGCTTTCACCTGGCGTCAAAGTTGGTCGCGCACCCGTCCCGCCAGATGTAATTTTCGCAGTGGGCGACTGAGAAAAAATCAAAGCAATGCCTACGGCAAAGACCGCACACACCAATGCTTTATGTAAAAATCCCAATTTCACGCTTCACCATTTTTCACCACCCTAGCGCAAGTAAGCATAAAGGTAAATACCTGGACAAACAATTAGCGCAGGCCATAAAATCAAGCTGGGCAAGGCACAATTTTCCGCCTATAACCCAACAAATGGCCCCGTAGCTCAGGTGGATAGAGCGCAAGATTCCTAATCTTGAGGTCAGTGGTTCAAATCCACTCGGGGTCGCCATATTTATCAATAAATACAATGGGTTATAAAATATCTTGATTTTTCATAAACCCGATATAGCCTTACACATTCATTACACACTTTTACACAATGGTATTACGAAAGGCTCTATCATGATTAAGCACACTATTATGGGCGGCAAAGCTCACGTTTATAAATATGACAAGAGCTGTTACTGGTAATGTTCGACATATTTAGAAGGCAAAAACCGTAGGCAAAGCACCAAAGAAGAAGGCCTTTGCGCTCTGGCACTCATTCGCGTCACGGGGTATTTGCCCCGCTTTGGTTCAAACTCATAAATGGGGGAAGGAAGAAGATGCCAACCCCCCTGATTGCAATCTGGCAGAACTTCCGAGCGCAGCGTTCGCGCCGCAGGCGCGTTAGCGTGAACGCTATCAATTTGAGAAGCAAGCTCGAGGCGTCGTTCGCTGGCTCGTTCGCGTTTCGCACGAAGATCGTTTGTGGCTGCTTCGCGCGTGAGGGCTTAAACCAGCGCCGCACAACAAGGGTAACCGCGCAAGCGCTATTTAACGCAAAGGCAAGCCCATAATAATCTAAGCTTGCCTATATGTTTTAGAAGTGTAGAGAAGTGAAAAGGCTTAGTAGCGCTTTTTCTTCTTTTTCATGGGCAGTAAGCCTTCAAGCTGGGCGCGTTTGCGGGCGAGCTTGCGAACGCGGCGAACGGCTTCGGCCTGTTCACGTACACGTTTTTCAGACGGTTTTTCGTAGTGTTTGCGGGCTTTCATTTCGCGCAAAACGCCTTCGTTTTGCAATTTCTTTTTAAGCGCCCGGAGTGCCTGATCCACATTGTTCTGGCGTACGTAAATTTCAACCATATATTTCGCCTACTTTCAAATAGTGTCTAGTGTTAGAGCCGCATACGCACGGGCGCAGGCAAGCTGTGTAAAATCTGATGTGGCGGGTATGTAGCCGAGCAAATACGGGGCGTCTAGGGAAAAACGCGAAAAAATACAGGAAATTCTTCCATTTGTGGCGGATATGAGACAGTTTAGGCAAAAAAGGATTGTTATGGGATTTCCAAGGCCACAGATTGTCGATGTGGGCGATGTAAGAATCGCTATTTATGAACGGGGTGCCAAACAGGCTCCACCCGTCCTGTTGATTCATGGCTGGCCGGAAATGGCTTATTCGTGGAAGCACCAAATGCAGCCACTGGCGGATGCGGGCTATAGGGTTATTGCCATGGATGTGCGCGGCTTTGGTCATTCAGATGCGCCCAAGGATGTCAGCGCTTATGGAATCGAAAAACTGGTGGGGGATATAGAGGGTTTGCTCAGGGCGCTGGGCATTCGCGAAGTGGTTTTGTGTGGCCATGACTGGGGCGGGATTATTGTGTGGCACGCGGCACGCATGTTGGAAAACCGGGTGCGCGGGGTCATATCCGTATGTACGCCCCACATGAAACACCCGCCCGCCGACCCCATAGAAATCTTTAAACGCCGCCACGGTGATAAGCATTATTTTGTCGCCTTCCAAGAAGAGGGGGTTGCGGAGGCCATATTCGAACAAGACCCGCTGGCCGTGTTTAAAATGCTGTTTCGTAAAACTCCGTCCGGCACGGTTCTCACTTCAGAACATTTTTATCTGGTCGAGCAATATAAAGCCTATTTGGCGGCGGGTGCGCCGACCTTGCCCGGCCAGGTGATGAGCGATGCAGACCTACAAGTTTATGCCGGTGCCTTTACTCATTCGGGCTTTCACGGCGGGGTTAATTTGTACCGCAACACCACCCATAACTGGCACCATGACAAAAACCTCAGTGATGATATTGATCAGCCCAGCCTGATGATTAGTACCGCTGATGATTTATTTCTGCCGCCTGAACACACCGAAC
>JALSHM010000289.1 GCA_026982235.1 Robiginitomaculum sp.
AACAAAGCGAAGACTATACCTTTTAAAAGCCCTAATTGGGTGTTTGAAAGATCTAAGTCTGCTTGGATGAAAGGTGACAATATCCCGATAATTTGGCGGTCAATAAAATTGAATGCATACACCAACGTCAAAAGTAGAAGCACCATTGTGCGGTAATTTTTGTTATCTTTCATGAGATCCCCGGAAATTGCTGTTTTAATATGAATATTCTTAGTGCTTCGCCATACACAGTCAATAGCAACACGACGTGGATAGTAAAAAGCCTGCCCCGATGTAAACGGAACAGGCTGATAGTTTTGTAAAAATGGTAAAAGTCTATTCAGATTTCATTTCTTCAGTTTTTGCCGCTACTGCTGGTTTTGCGCGATCCCATTTCTCGCTGTCACAAATGCCTGCGCAGCCTTTGATTTTGAGGACATCACCCTCGACGGTGACGGTGCCCTTGAACGTCATGAATTTCGGCATCTCTGGGTGTTTCATTTTTTTGCCCTTCCAGGCGTCGCCCTCAGCTTTCATGCCGTGGCACATTTCGAAATCTTTTTTGGGCTTGCCGCTTTTCTTTTTGCGGTTGATGATTGTACAATACATCAGCCCGTCACGAAACTCTACGCGGATATCTTGGCCTTTTTTCCTGCGCACCCACATGCCCTCAGGGCTAGCGGCTTTTGCTGGTGCCGCCATTTCTACGGCCTCTATGGCTTCATTTGCAACCTGTTCGGTTTCAGTTGCTTGCTCTTGCGCATATGCAGCTGATACGCCTAGGCTCATAGTTATAGCCGTCACAAAAAACATTTTTTTTACGTACATTGTGTTCCTCCTTTTATCATTATTGCCGGAAACATCGCTCCCCAACGCATCTTCATAACCAAAAAACCCCTATTCAGCAAGGAATCTCTACAGTTTGTTGTGCTTAGGGCGTTTGGGGATCACATCAAACCCAAGGTTTTGAAGCTCACCGTACTGTCCCGGCCTATTATGAGATGGTCGTGGACGGTGACGCCTAGCGGTTTGGCTGCCGCGATAATATTATTGGTCATATCTATATCACTTTGGCTTGGGGTTGGGTCGCCGGATGGGTGATTATGAGCGAGGATGATGGCAGTGGATGATAATTCCAAAGCCCGCTTGACCACTTCGCGTGGGTATACAGGGGCGCGGTCTACCGTACCTTGCCCGAGGACTTCGTCGGCTATGAGGCGGTTTTTCTTATCCAAGAATAACACCCGAAATTGCTCTTCAGTTTCAAACTGCATGGCCGAGCGACAATAATCGAGAAGCGCCGACCATGACGATAAAACGGGGCGCCCCAACAGGCTTTCTTGCCCAAGTTTCAGCGCTGCCGCCTGTAATAATTTTAAATCCAGCGCGGTTTTCTCGCTAATGCCTTTGACTTCGCATAAATGCTTAACCGGAGCCGAGATAGTTTCTGCGAAACTCCCAAAGCGGGTAATCAAAGCTTTGGCAATGGGCTTTATATCCCGGCGTGGGATGGAATTGAATAAATATAATTCCAGCAATTCATAATCTGCCAAGGCTTGGGTGCCGCCCTCAGCAAACCGCCCACGCAAGCGGTCTCTATGACCGTGATAGTGAGGTCTTGGTTTTTTGGCTTTTTCCGACACGTTTAACTATAAGGTGGTCTGTCAAACCCAGCAGGGGATTTAGTGAATATCTCTACGCCTGTGGCGGTAACACCCATGGAATGCTCGAACTGTGCCGTCAGTTTCTTGTCCCGTGTGACCGCAGTCCAGCCGTCTGCAAGGACTTTGGTATGGGGGCGCCCCAAGTTTATCATGGGCTCAATAGTGAAAAACATGCCTTCTTTCAGGACTTCTCCTTCGCCGTGATTGCCCACATGTAAAATATTAGGCTCGTCGTGAAACAGACGCCCCAAGCCATGGCCACAAAAATCATCGACCACAGAACAACGCTCGCCTTCGGCAAATTTCTGTATGGCCGCGCCAATATCACCGACCGTATTACCGGGCTTGACCTGAGAAATCCCGAGCATGAGCGCGTCATATGTGATGTTAATCAACCGTTCGGCTTTGCGGTTAATCTGCCCAACCGGATACATACGCGATGTATCGCCGTGCCAACCGTCCACGATAACTGTGACATCAATATTGACAATATCGCCGTTCTTGAGCGGTTTGGGGGCAGGGATGCCGTGGCAAACCACATGATTGACCGACGTGCAAACCGTGTGTTGATAACCCCTATAGCCAAGGCAGGCAGGCACTGCACCATTATCCAACACAAATTCCCGTGCCGCATCATCAAGGGCTTCGGTAGTGACGCCAGGCTGTACCAATGGCACCAGCATATCCAGACATTCCGCCGCCAAGCGCCCAGCTTTTCGCATGCCCGCAAAGGCTTCGGGGCCGTGCAGTTTAATCTTCCCGTCGCGGGCGCTTCCAGCTAATTCTGCTTCAATATAATTCATCATATTTGCCCTATACAATAATTTGTCATTTATACGCAATCCTAATTGCCCAATATATTTATTTTATGGGATATGGTGATGGCTTTTGGTGATATAGTACAGGCATAGCACAGACTTTCTACACCTATGTTTTTGGCTATATCAGCCGCCTCTTTATATTTAGGATCAATATCGGCCGCGATACTAAAGCGCTCGCAATCGTCGCGCTGCACCACATAGAGCATTACCGCCCGTGCGCCGCTTTTGACCATTTGGGTCAGTTCTGCCACATGTTTGGCCGCACGTATGCTGGGACTGTCTGGAAATTCCGCCAAACCCTGCAAACGCGAAAAGGTAATGCTCTTGACCTCCACATAACAAGGCCGCCGTCCTGGGCTTTCCAGCAAAAAATCAATCCGGGAATTTTCCCCATATTTAACCTCGCGCCGTATATTGTCATAGCCCGCCAGCTCGGGAATGTTCTTATTGTTCAGTGCTTCTTCAACAATCTTGTTTGGCCAAGCCGTATGGACACCGACCAATGCTTTGTGTGTGCCTTGTTTGACTGCAACAATCCGCCAATCATATTGCAGTTTGCGCTTGGGATTATCCGCCCGCTCTATCCAAACCTGATTGCCCGCAGCTATCAAGCCAGCCATGGAGCCTGTATTGGCGCAATGTGTCGTGACAATACGCCCGTCCGCCAGTTCAATATCGGCGAAGAACCGTTTATAACGGCGAACCAAGCGGCCTTGGATAAGGGGAGAGGCAAATTTCATCCCGGCTATATGCGAAATATTTATGCGCAGTGCAATTTTTTACTGGTAATAAACAAATTTTTCGCCATATTGCCGCCAACCGAGCAAACACATCTATGCTTATGCGGGCGTGGTGGAATCGGTAGACACGCAAGACTTAAAATCTTGTTTCCGTAAGGAAGTGCCGGTTCAAGTCCGGCCGCCCGTACCATTATTACAAATTTAGGGTCAATACGACATTGGTTCTTGGTTATAGAGGGCGGTTACATGTTAGTGTTGCGCTTGTATTGCCAACAAATCCTGTCATCATGGCAATATGAATGCACTTTCTTTTGGTGTACGCAAAGCAAACATGTTTGATACGATACTCTATGGCGTTTGTTCGCCGACAACACCGCGTTCTACTTGCTCGCGCTCTATACTCTCGAATAAGGCTTTGAAATTACCTTCCCCGAAGCCATCATCATCTTTGCGCTGGATAAATTCGAAAAATATCGGGCCAAGAAGCGTTCCAGAAAAAATCTGCAACAAAAGACGCGGGGCTTTGCCGGCTGTTGTACCGTCTAATAAAATGCCCCGGCTTTGTAATTCTGAAACAGGTTCTCCGTGCCCCGGCAAGCGCTCTTCGAGCATGTCGTAATAAGTAGCGGGCGGTGCCGTCATAAACGGTAGGCCCGCTTGCTTGAGACGGTCATAACATTCCAATAAATTGTCGCAGGCAAAGGCAATATGTTGTATGCCTTCGCCGTTATATTGCATTAAAAATTCCTCAATTTGCCCGCCTTGGCCATGGGCTTCTTCGTTTAGCGGTATACGAATTTTGCCGTCTGGAGCTGTCATCGCTTTGGATAGCAGGCCTGTATATTCGCCTTTAATGTCGAAATACCGGATCTCGCGAAAGTTAAAAATATCTTCGTAATAAGAGGCCCAATGCGCCATACGACCTCTATAAACGTTATGGGTTAGATGATCTAAGGTGTGAAAACCATGGCCTACAGGGTATTTATCAACACCGTCAATCCACCTGAAATCAATATCGTAAATTGTCCGGTCTTTTTGGTAGCGGTCAATCAAATAAATATTGGCGCCGCCAATGCCTTTGATGGCGGGCAAATGCAGTTCCATAGGGCCTGTTTCGACACGCACGGGTTGGGCGCCTTTTTCTAAGGCGCGTGCATAGGCGGCGGGGGCATCTTTGACCCGAAAGGCCATGCCACAAGCGGACGGCCCATGTTCATCTGCATAATATTGGGCGTGGGATTTCTTCTCGTAATTGGTGATGAAGTTGATATCGCCTTGGCGCCATAAGGACACGTTTTTGGAGCGATGGTGCGCGACCTTGGTAAAACCCAATAAGGCGAATACTGGTTCTAATATACCCTCTTCTTTGGCCGTAAATTCTACAAATTCAAAACCGTCTAGCCCCATAGGGTTTTCAAACAAATCAGCCATTTTCATCTCCATTTCGAATTTTTGTAGTGCAATAAAAGTAGTTGCTTGCACAACTATATAGGCCATGTTTATGATAGCAACATTTTTCTCAGGCAAGCCGTTTTAAATGGTCACCACTGCCTAGATTCTTACTCTAAATATTTCAATCAAGGCTTTCTGCAAGTACATGCCCTGCAAGATAGAGCGAACCGCAAATTAAAATTCGAGGTGGGGTTTGCGTCTTTGCATCAATAGCAGCTTTCATTGCTTCGTTGAGGTTGTAAGCGGCGCTAGCTTTAATGCCGCGCCCTTTGGCTATGTCCATAAGGTTTTCGGCAGCTAGGCTGCTATGGTCGGGAATAGGGATGGCGATTAGACTTTGGGCTAGACCCGCGAAAGCATTTAGGAAGCCTGGCGCGTCTTTATTGGCGAGTATACCCATAATGAGGATGAGGGGGCGTGGTTCCGCCGCATCAAGCTCGGCCATTGCATTCGCCAATGCCCGGCCTGCATGGGGATTGTGTCCACCGTCAAGCCATAATTGCGCACCTGCATTGCTGGCCATTTCAGCTAATGGGCCTTTGCTAAGGGCTTGGAGGCGGGCGGGCCAGCTTGCAGTTTCTATGCCCTTGGCGATAGCGCGTTCGTCGATGAGTAGAGATTTGGCAACGGCCACGGCTAGTCCGGCATTTTGTATTTGGTGGGTACCGCGTAAAGTAGGTAGGGGAAGATCGAGTAGGCTTTTTTCATCTTCGAACACTAAGCGACCTTGCTGCGCATAGGCACTGAAATGCTCGCCCATACTTTGTAATTTACACCGGGTTTTTACAGCTTCTCCGTCCAAGACTGCGTGTACTAAACTGGACTGTTCTGCAGAATATGCGGGGGTATTTGGCTTGAAAACCCCGGCCTTTTCGCGGGCGATTTGCGCTAGGTCACGGCCAAGAAACTCGGCGTGGTCATAGTCGATTGGGGTGATTACAGTCGCTGCGGGATGGTCAATGACATTTGTTGCATCATAGCGTCCACCAAGTCCGACTTCGAGAATGAGTAAGTCTGCCGGGGTTTCTGAAAATGCTAGAAAAGCCGCCGCTGTTGTGGCTTCAAAAAATGACAGAGGTTCCCCCGCATTGACACGCTGAATACGGGCTAGGATATCCAATAATGTTGCTTCACTAATGATGCCCCCGGCCAGCACAATACGCTCACAAAAACTAACCAAATGCGGGGAAGTATAGACGTGGACGCGCAAACCTTGGGCTTCGGCCATGGCGCGAAGAAATGCGGTTGTCGACCCTTTACCATTCGTGCCGGCTATGTGGATAGTTGGCGGTAAACTGTGTTGCGGATTGCCCAATTTCTTAAGGACGCGCTCTATGCGGCTTAGGCCAAGATCAATTTTCTTGGGATGCAGGTGTTCTAGATCCCGCAATACCTGCTTTAAAGCCTCGCTATCTTTACGCATTCTGTTCTAGGCTTCTTCGAGAGCTTTGCTCGGCGTACGTTTCTTGTCCATAAGTACCGAAAGGATTTTTCCGAGAGCCGAGCGCATATCTTTGCGATGAACAACCTTGTCAATCATGCCTTTAGCTTGGAGGTATTCTGAACGCTGGAATCCTTCGGGCAATTTTTCGCGAATGGTTTGTTCGATAACACGCGGCCCTGCAAAACAAATCAGCGCATCGGGTTCGGCCAAATGTACATCGCCAATCATGGCATAACTGGCCGTGACACCGCCTGTGGTCGGGTCTGTTAGGACGACTATATAAGGCAAGCCAGCCTCGCGTAGTTCCTGGGCGCCGATTGTCGTGCGCGGCATTTGCATGAGCGATAATGCACCTTCTTGCATACGTGCGCCGCCCGCTGCGGTGAATACTACTAAAGGCAGTTCGCGGGCTACGGCTTGCTCACAAGCGGTGATAAATGCGTCCCCCGCCGCCATGCCTAGAGAACCGCCCATAAAGGCAAAGTTTTGCACAAGTACAACGGTTTCAATGCCCTCAATACGACCTACAGCCAAAGCCATAGCATCGTCCATACCGGTTTTTGCCCGCGCTGTTTTCAACCGCTCCGTATATTTACGGTCGTCTTTAAATCTCAGAGGGTCTGCGGCAACCTTGGGCGTTTCCAAAGTCTCGTATTTGCCGTCGTCAAAAGTATAAGAAAACCGATACTCAGGCCCAATGCGCATATGGTGGCCGGCGGGGGTAACGTGTAAGGCTGCTTCAAGATCCGCATGAAACACCATCTCACCAGATTTCGGACACTTAACCCAAAGATTGTCAGGCGTGTCGCGCTTGGTGAATATTTTCTTTACGCCCGGCGGCGTCAATTTAGATAACCAATTCATAAAGTGCCTTTAGCGGGTTTAAGATTGAGGGGCAAGCGGTGTGTGACTTAAAAGAGGGGTAATAATGAAAATAACTTACATATTTATTTCGTCATCAATTTCTTCATCCCGTATAACAACACTGGATTTTATTGCATTGGCCAAGTTTTTAAAATAGGCAAAGCCTTCATCTTGTCGGCGACATCGATGAATACCAACCCTCGTGCCACTATCGACTACCGTGTGCTTAATCCAACTGCTCACTGTCTGCGGTACACATCCAATCTTGGCGGAAATCGACGTAATCGCCGCTCAACGAGAGGAATAATCACCATCGTCTCCAACATCATCCGCCCGAATCGCGCTCGCACTTCTAGTGAAAATGTATGTAAAAACAGCAATGGGCATTCGCTTGTTAATGGGATATGCGTAGGAATTGTGCGGCAATTTCTGCACCTATATTTTCGAAAATCTCCGAAAGGTTTGTATCATTATTTGTGGTTTTGAAATGATCTGGGCTGGTTGCGCAGTCTGAAAGCAGATTGGTTGCGCGGGTGATTTCTGCTTGAGAAGGTGTGTAGGTATTTCCAGGATTATCGGAGCCATAGGTTTGCAAATTAAGTGCATAGCCTATTGTATAGATTGTAACTCCAGCATCTTTCATACTGGTGCAGGCGGTGAGTGTATCAGCATCATAAGAACTGTAATTGTTTACACCGTCTGTCATCAAAATCACGTATTTTTTTGCGTCCGTGCGTCCGGTTTCAGCCTCATGAAAAGCGCCTTCGCTTTGCATCCATGTATCTGCCAGTTCCATTGAATCGCTAGCATTGGTGCCACCACCTTCCCATAGTGAATTTATCTGATAATCAGACACACGTCCCCATTTCATGCTGACAACTTTGTCCCACCAAATATAGGAATAATAGGGGATCATGCCAGTGCGTAAAATACGGCCATTATCTTCTTGGCCTGCGACCAGAGTTTCGAGGTCTGTCATCAATTTTAGTGCGGCGGCTTCCATAGCGTCTTGACGCTTGGTGTCGGTCTCGTCGTAATACCACATAGACCCCGATGTATCGAGTACTAGGGCTAGGCTAAGGGAATTGTTGATGTCGTCGACTGCGTAATCAACAGTTGCGCTGGAAGTGAACGAAATTTTGTTAATTCCGAAAATACTCATGAACGGAGTTTTGGCATTGCCTGTGATGACGGCGGTTAATTGGCCAGCGTCTTGGTCATATGTGACTTTGGCCCAATTTTCGCGGGCTTGGCTAGCGCCGGTTTTTATGTAAGGGTCAAGATTAAAGCCCAAATCCGATAGATTATAGGTTTTGTTATGGATAAAGCCTTGCGCATCTGTTTGTGGCAGGCCGTCATTAGCCTTGACATTTATGGCTGCGGTCAGGGCGATAGTATCGGCAAAGTTTTGCGCCTTGGCCTTAGCGGTTGTTGCCGCATTCATATCATAAGCTGCGCCCACGAGCATGAGTATTGTGGAGAGAGATAAAGCCCAAAAGACAGTGAAACTGCCGGATATATCTCTGGAATATTTCCTAAATGTTTGCGCAGCCCAATGCATCATAATGAAAATGGCCGGCGTTAACCGGCCACCTTATTTTAACGTTTAACGCGGATAACTTCTTTGACCACCGCTTCACCGATTTCTTCAAAGACTTCTTGAAGGTCAGCGCCTGTTGATGCGTACTTATAGTAGACATCCTCTCCACTAGAACACGTTTTCATAAAGTTCTCGGCCATCTCCCGCTCGCTTGCAGATACATCGTAGGCAATCGCGTAAATTTGGACGCCATTATTTTTCATGGCTGTACATACCTCAAGTGAAGCTTCATTGACAGGACTGTAGTACTCTTCAGTGCATACTTCCTGAGTTTGGTAGCCTCCATCTGAGGCCGGGTAATATGTAACATCATAAAATTTAAACCACCAACGGTATGAGTAATAGGTATAATTTGAACCTCTATAATGTAAAACCCATCTCTCTGAGCCTTCAGGAACCCATACCTGCTCGTCTTGGCAAACTGTTCTGGTGGTTACGCCATTATTCGCACCATCAGACATGAAAATTAGAAACTTTAACGGCTTTGTTTCGCTATTTTCTGCTTCGTGAATAGCATTTTCTAAGCTAAACTTGTTGCTTGCGCGCTGGAGCGCAACTGTTGAGCGCGTACCGCCTGCGGCACTCATTAAGTTGATGTTATAATTTGAGAGCGTTTCCCATTTTGGGTTAACAATTTTCCCATAGATAAGATTGCTATTGTAAGGGAAAAGTGCTGTACGGAAAACCCGATCTCCACGCTTGATCTGATCTAAAATATTCATAAAACTTTTCATGCTTGTTTTTAGACTGCTGATTTTGCGGACACCATTATTGTCTCGTGACCCCATTGAGCCAGAGTTGTCGGTCACAAAAAAGATACTGGCAGGCTTACCTTCGCGTTTCGCGTAAGCCACGTCTGACGTTGCTTCAAAATCTATGCTATTTATGCCAAGAGCAGCAATAAATGCAGGCGTGTAAGTGCCACTAACCGTTGCTCTCGCTAAGAGTTTTTCATAGACGGGGTTGCCGTTCTCATCAAATACGAGATCGCCATTTTCATCTTTTTTCTGGTCGGTTTCATCAAGAATATCATATGTTACGACGCCCTCCATGGAATCCGTAAAATCATCCTGCGGGCCGCCCAAATTTCGATAACTATATGTTTGCCCTTCTTCGAATCGGTTTTCATTGTCTGTATCAACGGCAATCGAAGCAGTAAGCGCCATATTATCAGCGGCCATTTGCGCGATTGCTTTCGCTTTGCTAACTTGGTTAACATCATATGCTGCACCAACTGTAATGATGATGCCGACACCAATTACACCCCACACCATAGCCATGCTTCCGGCTGTGTTTTTAAAAAAGCGCGCAAACATGCTTTTCGCTCTGTAAATTTTAGTCATAACTAATCCCTATTTCCCACAAAAATAATAATTGAGCGTCGGTATTTACTGGAAAAAGCTTTCATGCATCTCAATAGAGGCGGTTAACAGTGTCTTAAAACACATAAAAGGCTTGGTATGGTTAACGAATTTTATAGCAGGAAATGCGGCCCAATTTACTGGGTGGCTATAGTTTTTAGGACTTGAGGGTAAAGGATATGCTCTTGCTCTAATACGCGTGCCGCCAATGTATCGGCGGTGTCAGAGGGCAAAACCTTTACTTTGGCTTGCGCAATAATTTTTCCCGTATCCACGCCTTCATCCACATAGTGTATTGTGCAGCCATGTTGTTTTTGACCCGCTTCTAGGGCGCGGGCATGTGTATTGAGACCTTTGAATTTCGGCAAAAGGGAGGGGTGGATATTTATGATCTGCCCCAGCCAACGCCGCACAAACCAGGGGCTGAGAATGCGCATAAAACCAGCATTGCAAATAAGTTCAGTACCGCAAGCACGCAGGGCTTTATCCATTTCTTGCTCAAAATCCTTACGGGTTTTAAAGTTCTTGTGGTCGATACAAACGGTTTGTATTCCCAATGCTTCGGCTTTAACAATACCGCCTGCATCAGGTCTATTGCTAATAACCAGAACGATTTCTGCTGGGTAATCCGGCGCCATAGCCGCCTTCACTAAGGCGACCATATTTGAGCCACCACCAGATATTAAGATAGCTGTCTTTAGCTTTCGGCGGGACATAATTCGCCAATTATATAGGCTTGCTCATGTTCTGTATGCAACATGCCCAATATGTCGACTGCGTTTTCCTTGTCGACACACAACACCATACCCAGACCACAATTAAAGGCGCGGCGCAGTTCCGCCTCTTCGACACCGCCAGTTTCTTGCAGCCAAGTAAAGACTGCGGGGCGTGGCCATGCGTTAAAGTCTACCTTCGGGCTAAGATGCTTAGGCAACATACGCGGGATATTGTCGGTAATACCGCCGCCTGTGATATGGGCTAGGCCTTTAATCAGACCTTGGCGCACGAGCGGCATCAGCGTGTTGACATATATTTTGGTCGGGGTCAGCAGAGCTTCGGCCAAAGATTGCGCCGGGTCAAAGGGGGCGGGTGCGTCCCAGGCAAGCCCTGATATATCCACAATTTTACGGATCAGCGAATAGCCATTAGAATGCGGCCCGCTGGATGGGAGGCCAATCAGAACATCGCCGCTTTGCATTTTGCCATCCTTGGGCAGGAGAGCGCCGCGCTCTGCTGCGCCGACCACAAATCCGGCCAGATCAAAATCTTCCCCTGCATACATGCCGGGCATTTCCGCCGTCTCGCCGCCGATAAGAGCGCACCCAGATTGGCGACAGCCTTCGGCGATACCCGATATAACCAAGGCGGCAATATCTGGCGTTAACTTACCCGTGGCATAATAATCT
The DNA here is from genome assembly GCA_026982235.1 of Robiginitomaculum sp. GTDB lineage: Bacteria > Pseudomonadota > Alphaproteobacteria > Caulobacterales > Maricaulaceae > Robiginitomaculum_A. The sequence continues at coordinate 11,332 of JALSHM010000289.1, forward strand.
AGGAAAAACAGCGGTTCTGCACCCTGCGCCAAGACATCATTGACACACATGGCCACCAAATCAATCCCGACCGTGCCGAGCCGCCCGCTATCAATGGCGATGCGCAATTTTGTGCCGACCCCATCCGTGCCAGATACCAATATAGGGTCGTCAAAACCAGCAGCCTTAAGGTCAAAGGCACCACCAAACCCCCCCAGCATAGCTTGCGCACCCGGTCTGCGCGTACTGGCGGCGAGGGGTTTAATCTGGTCAACCAATGCTTCGCCAGCATCAATATCCACACCAGCCTCTTTGTAGCTGAGAGAGTTTTTCTGTTCAGACATGATTCGCCTTATTTGTTCCTCCGCTTAATGACGCAGGCTTGCAGATAACTCAAGACAACAATATGTAATTCGGGTCTTTATCTTGCCGTATTTTTGGCTAGGGTAGGGTAAATCATTTGAGGTAATTATGTTTTTACGTGTTTTGGCGATATTTTTGTTTGCTTTTAGCTTTTCAGTGCGTGCTTTGGCTGGTGACCCCTATACCGTGAGCGGTGTGCATGTGGATGCGATCGCAGATAATGCGTTGGAGGCACAAACCCTAGCCATTGCCCAAGGACAGCACGCAGCCGCAAATGTGTTGGTGGAGCGCATGAGTTTGGCGAGCGAGCGCGCCGCCAAAGGCTTTGCGGGTGTGTCCGAAACCGATGCCCCAAAAATGATCCGCGCCTTGGAAATTGCCAATGAAAAACGCTCGGCCAACCGTTATCTTGGGGATATTACTGTTGCGTTTAACCGTGCGGCAGTTGAACAATATATGCGTGCCATGGGCTTGCGGCTTATTTCCACACAATCGCGCAAACGTCTGGTTATTCCGGCTTTGCAGGGAAATGGCCTGTGGACCCCTAATAGTTGGAGTAGCGCTTGGCAGCAGGCTAATATGGAAAACGCCCTAACACCCATGCAGGCCATCACACCCAATGCCGATGTGTTTCGCGCCGTTGCTAATCCGGATGTGCGTGCGCTGGATATGAAAACCCTAAAAGCCATTGGCCGGATTTACGGCGTGCAGCAAATTCTGATTGTGAATGCCGAACCGCAGGGCAGTGGTTTCTCCGCCACCATACAGGATATTGCCATTGATACAGAGCAAAGCCGTTATCTTGGGCGGGTGCGCGGCGTGACGGCGGCAGATACGGTAGCAAATGTTGTGCGTAAGGTCGAAGATGATTGGAAAGCCAGTGCGGTGACTGCTGTCAATACAAAAACGGTCATTCTCCCTGTTTCAATTTTGTATCGTTCCCACGCAGAATGGATAAATTTGAAAGATGTAATCAATGGTTCCGCACAAATACGCTCAGCCCAGCTAGAGGCGGTGTCTAAAAATGGGGCTTTGATGTCCTTGTATTATGGTGGGGATATAGAGCGCTTACGCAATGAGCTGGCCTTTAAGGGCGTGTCTTTGCGGCAAGACGAAAACCTTGGTACGGTTCTAACGCGCACAGGGTACCGCTAGGACACAGAGCGGGTTATGAGTACGCAATTCCCCCTAGATTTGGCTATGGCACCAGACAATAGTGCAAGCGCATTTGTCCGTGGTGCCGCCAATCAAGAAGCCGTCACGGCTTTGGCGGATAGTTCCACTTGGGCGAATAATATTCTCGCCGTCATCGGCCCCAAAGGCAGTGGCAAAACCCATCTTGGCCATATTTGGGCGGCGCAGCATAGGGCAATTAGCCTTGATGGTAGGGATGGATTTGTGCCGCGCAAAGACTATCGGGGCAGGGCAATTTGGATTGACAACGCCGCCACCGCTGACGAATATACCTTATTCACACTGATAAATCTGACCATTACCCAAGAGTTACAAGCTTTACTGCTGAGCGATCAAAACTTGCCGTCCGCGTGGAATGTGCAATTGCCGGATTTGCATTCGCGGCTAAAAAACGTCCAAATAGCCCGCCTGCAAGAACCAGACGAAGACTTGCTCAGAGCTATTATCACCAAATTGTTCATGGACAGAGGCTTAAAGGTCTCGGATAGTCTCATAGATTATCTCCTCGTCCACGCAGATAGATCCGTTAATAGCCTACGCGCCCTTATCCGTGATCTCGATAAAAAAGCGGCAGCAGAAAAGGTCAATGTAACCCGCACCTTCGCAGCGAAATATTTGCCCGAATTTAGGCAAGGGCAGTTGTTTTAGAGGGTGTTTTCTTCCCCCGTAAAACAGAGAAAAAAGCTCTAAAAATCGCAAGCCACTTCAAATGTTAGGTGTGCGCCGCCGTCTGGATGGCGAAACTCCAACGTGTGGGCGTGGAGGTGCATGCGGTTGCTTGCGCCCCATGCTGCGTCGTGGGCATAGAGATTGTCGCCCAAAATTGGGTGGCCAAGCTCTAACATATGAACGCGCAGTTGGTGGGAGCGCCCGGTTTTTGGCTTTAAGAGTACACGGCTAATACTTTGATTAGTCCTGATTATTTCCCATTCCGTCTCGGCTGGCTTCCCGACTTCAAAATCAACCTTTTGCAAAGGACGGTTTGGCCAGTCGCAGATGAGGGGCAGGCTTATAGTGCCGGATGTCTCGCGCGGCACGCCCCAAATATCGGCGATATAGGTTTTGCGCACTTGGCGATTTTCAAATTGCAGGCCGATATGACGGTGGGCGTGGGCGGTGCGCGCAAAGACCATAATGCCGCTGGTTGCGGTGTCGAGTCGGTGGATGATGCGGGCGTTCGGGACGTGTGCTTGCACGCGGGTTTCGAGGCAATCTTTTAACGCGTCTGATTTACCCGGTACGGAGAGAAGTCCAGCAGGCTTGTTAACAATAAGAAAATGCGGGTCTTCGTATATGAGCTCCACTTCGTCTTGCGGTGGGTTATACATAAACGGGCGCAAAGTTCTATATGTTTTGCGAGACACTTTTTGGGACACTTTGTGGGAGACAGGGGACTGCGACGACTTTTTTGTCTTTCAGGGTCAGGCTAATCTCCCCGTTCAACATTTTCAGGGCGTCCTCACCGAATACTTTTCGGCGCCAACCGCTCAGGGCGCGGACATTTGCTTTTTTCCCAAATGCGGCGAGATCGGTCAGGTCGGCAACATTGGCGACCAAGCGCGGTGCAATATCTTCATATTCGGTTCGAAGGCGCAGCAAGGTTTTCAGCATATCTACACTCGGCCCCAGACCAGACGGCATTTGTTGTTTGCGCACAGTGTTGGGCGCATAGTCGGCTGCATTGGCGATAGCCTTTTGTATATCTTCAATCAAAACCGCAGCGGTTTTGCGGTTGGCAAAGCCGTTTGGAATACCGCGCACATTGTTGAGGTCTTTAACCCGTTTGGGTTTGCGCTGGGCGATGACATAAATACCGTCGTCTTTTAACACACGCCCGCGCGGTATATCTTTGGCTTGGGCTTCGCGCTCGCGCCATGCGGCGGCGGCTTTCAGGGCGGCCAAATAGTCTTGACGGAACATGCGTGGTTTTAGGCGCATCCAGGCCCGCTCAGGGTCAAAATCATATAAATGTGGGTCACCCATGGACAACATTTCTTCGCGCACCCAATCCATGCGGCCTTTTTTGGTCAATTCCCGACACATACCCGGATATAAATCGCGGAGATGTGTGACATCTGCCAAAGCATAATTCAGTTGGTTTTCCGATAATGGCCTGCGCGCCCAGTCGGTAAACCGTGCGCCTTTATCTAAATTTATGCCCAAACGACCTTTGACCAAGGCTAAATAGCCAATATTCTCCCCGAAACCGAGCGCCATGGCGGCGATTTGGGTGTCAAACAAAGGTGCAGGCACTTTGCCCAGCAATTGATAGAAAATTTCCATGTCTTGCCGTGCAGCGTGCATAACCTTTTCTATGTCTGTATTGGCGAGGATAGAAAGAAACGGCGATAGGTCTATGCCCTCAGCCAAGGGATCTAAAATAGCCTCGTCGTCTGGTGTCGCCATTTGGATTAGACATAATTGCGAGTAAAAAGTCCGCTCGCGCATGAACTCAGTATCAAGAGCAATAAAAGGCGCAGATTTGGCTTTTTTGCAAAATTTAGCCAAAGAATCAGTTGTCGTTATAATTTTCATGCGCCCGCATAGCAGGGCGCGGCGGTCAGGTCACGGGAAAATATGGGATACAGTTGCTGAGACTCTAGAATACAGATAGGAAAATCTATTTGTGTTTTGCCCTTATGCGGCGAACGATATACCAGACAGATATAATTGCGATGGGCACAAAAATGGCGGTGAGGGTTTTTGGGTTGATATAATTATCGATACCAATGCCTTTGGCGATATAATTCAACAGGCCAACAACATAATAGCTGACCGCAGCGATAGACAGGCCCTCCACGGTTGTTTGCAAGCGGTATTGCATGAGGGCGCGCTCATTCATGCTATCCAGCACGGCTTTGTTTTGCACCTGCATTTGCATTTCGACTTTGGTGCGTAACAAGCCCGTTGATCTATCGAGTTTATCGCCTGCGACTTTTATCCTTTGTTCGACATTTTCCACGGTGCGCATAGCAGGTGCCAAGCGTTTATTAAGAAACTCTTCTATTTTGGAATAGCTAGGAATGCCTTGCTCATTCAAGCGTTTTAAGCGGGCTTTCACAAGGGAATAATAAGCACGGCTGGCGGAAAATCTATATTGGCTGG
>JALSHM010000290.1 GCA_026982235.1 Robiginitomaculum sp.
TTCGTCAATATCAAGGCGAACAATTATGCCAGGAATACGTGCGCGAACGGTGGCTGTGTCACTTGATTCGAGGCGTGCCACTACCGGGCGGTAGTCCGTTATCACATCTTTGATCACCGTGAGCGTCGCTGGGGCTTGAGCAAAGCTAGGGGTCACCGTTAAGATTGCGCCAACTACGGCGAGAGTGAATATGGTGTTTAGTCTAAAATTCATCATTTTTCCGTTTTTACAAGTTTCTACAAAAATATTGGTCGTTTGGCTTTATTTTTCCACGAAATGGCGCTAATTTAGCTATCCTTACAGGTAGCAGATTGTGTCTGCTTTGAACATGCGACATATTGCCTATTTGCGCAATAACGCAATTATAAGAAATATACAAGAGGAAAATATGGCCAAAATAGTAATTTTAGGGGCGGGACTCGGCGGCGTAGGCTGCGCTTATGAGATGAAAGAGAAATGTCGCAAGGAGGACGAGGTTATTGTTATCAATGATATTGATTTCTACCAATTCGTACCGTCCAATCCTTGGGTTATCGTTGGCTGGCGCACAAGGGAGAAAATCACCATTGATCTCAAAGCGCCTATGAAGAAAAAGGGCATTGAATTTATCGTAGACGCGGCGACTAAATTGGATCCGGATAATAAGACTATTCATTGTCAATCTGGCCGTACAGTCGAATATGATTTCTTAATTATCGCCACAGGGCCAACATTGGCTTACGGCGCGATTGAGGGGCTTGGGCCTAAGCATAATACCCATTCAGTTTGCCATATTGACCACGCAGAGCAAGGCTATATTGCTTTTGAAGAGTTCTGCAAAAATCCTGGGCCAATTATTGTCGGTGCGGTTCAAGGGGCATCTTGCTATGGGCCTGCTTATGAAACCGCTATGATTATTGATACGGAGCTTAAGCGCCGTAAAATCCGCGATAAAGTCAAAATGACCTTCGTGACCGCCGAGCCATATATTGGGCATTTGGGTCTGGACGGTGTTGGCGACACCAAAGGCCTGTTGGAAAGCGAATTGCGCGATCGGCATATCAACTGGATTTGCAATGCCAAGGTCACGAAAATCGACAAAGACAAAATGTATATTGACGAAATGGCCACGACCGAAGACGTGAAGCAAAAACATGAATTGGATTTCTCTTATTCCATGATGTTGCCACCGTTCAAAGGTATTGATGCCCTGCAAGGGCTGGATGGTCTGGTCAATCCTGCGGGCTTTGTATTTGTGGACAAAAACCAGCGCAATGAGAAATACCCTGAAATTTACGGTATTGGCGTGTGTATTGCTATCCCGCCCATGGGCAATTCTTTGGTGCCGGTGGGTGTGCCGAAAACTGGCTATATGATTGAAAGCATGGCGCACGCGGCCACGGACAATATCGCGGCTATCCTGCGCGGCGGCGAAGGCACTGCCGAAGCCACTTGGAATGCTATTTGTCTGGCTGATTTTGGCGATGGTGGCGTGATGTTTGTGGCGCAACCGCAAATCCCGCCGCGTAATGTCAACTGGGCCGCCGACGGTAAATGGGTGCATACTGCCAAAATTGCGTTCGAGAAATTGTTCCTCAAACGTCTGTCTAAAGGTAAGCCAACATCAGCATTTGAGAAAGTTTCAACCAGCTTGCTTAAGATGCATAAATTAAAATAGGGACAATATGTTCCATCATACTTTCACCCCTCATGCCTGTATGCGCAGGAATGGGGGGCAGGGGGTAATATATGGTGAAGTAAGTTTATGAGTCCACTACCTAGTTACTTCACCAATATCCTGTAAACACTCTCGAATGCTGCAATCCCTCGGAAGTCTTCCGGGGGTGAGGTGTCTAACTGGGCGATAGTGCACCATGTTGTGAACATGGTCTGTACTTCTTCGGTGGACACACTAAACGGCGGGCCGTCCATTTCGGCTTGGTCATAGGCGAGGGTGATGAGCAAGATGTGCGTGTTCTTTGATAGAATGGTCTTTAAGTGCCGCGTGTAGCGTGCGCGCATATCGCTTGGGAGAGCGATGAGGGCGGCACGGTCATAGACGGCTTTGACATTGGGGATATTGGCAGGGACAAGATCAAAGACATCCCCCACAAGAATAGTGATATTGCCGCCTTGGTATTTTTGGAACTTCCCGGCTGTGGATATTTCACACGTAATGTCATTTTCAGCGAAGAAGTCTTTGGCTGCAATAGTGCTAAGCTCAACACCAATAACATTATGCCCTTGTTCAGCTAGCCAGAGCATGTCGGACGATTTACCGCATAGAGGCACCAGTACGTTTGTGCTCTTATCTAAATTCAAGTCCGGCCAATATTTGACCAAAGAAGGATGATAACTTTCCCGGTGGAAACCTATGCGTCCTGTTTCCCATTTATCATGCCAAAAATCCGGGTCT
>JALSHM010000291.1 GCA_026982235.1 Robiginitomaculum sp.
CTGTCAGGCTATATTTCCGGCAGTAACCCGCAAAGCATTAAGCGCGTCGCTGGTCAAATCCGCGCTGGTATGGTGCATGTTAATGGCGCTCCGACCGATATTAACGCACCATTTGGTGGCTATAAGCGCTCGGGCAATGGCCGGGAATGGTCTGCGGAAGGTTTTGAGGACTATCTGGAAACCAAAGCTGTTATGGGTGTTGATTGGTCATAACTCCGTCTGTACAAGAACATGGTAGGTATTTAACTTGCTTGCACCCCTCTTTGTCTGCCATGTATTAGGCATGTATTAGAAAAGGTGCATATAAGTTGAACAGATTGCGGCTATATGCTGCAAAACATAAATGTTAAGGAGCAGGAAGGCTGAATGGCGACAAAGATTGATATGAAGAAGTTTCGGCCAGTATTGTTGTTGGAGCTTGCTCTGGTGACCATATTTATTGCCGTGCTGGCTAAATCTGTTTTGCCTATTCTATCAGCTAAGCGTGTCATTTTAGACCCTACGAATGTTAATCGCCAAAACGATCTGCCAGTTATGAAGGCTTCTGGGATTGACACATCTATCCTTCGTACAATTGACCTGTTTCACCGGAATGCTAAAGCGTCCGTTAAAACTAAAACTTCTCAAATTGTTGAGACAGCACCAGAAACCACGCTAGACTTACAAGTTTACGGTATGCGCGCAGATATTGGCGGCGAAACATCGAGCGCTATTATTCAAACACCCGATGATAAACAAGCAACATATTTTGTTGGAGATGAAATTATTCCCGGTGTCACATTGGAACGCGTTGACATTGATTTTGTAATTTTAGACAGAAGCGGTATTAAAGAGCGCTTATCCCGGCAAGGTAAGGCCGAAGGAGATAAAGGGGTCATGCAGGCCATTGAAATGGCTGCGCGCGCATTTAAAGCACAAGACATGATCAATGATTTGCGTTTTTACCCTCACCGGGAAGGCCGTGAGGTTTTGGGCTATAGAATGCGGTCGCGCCGTGGGCAATCGCTTGAAAAATACGGTTTCAAGCAAAATGACATTATCACCGCGATTAACGGCGAGAGCTTAGCCCAAAACCGTGTAAACTTACCAATGATCTGGAAAAATCTCAAACAAGCGCGTTATGCAAGTATTCAAATAATAAGGGACGACATGCCCATGACAATAGAGGTCAATTTACAATGAAATTTATTTTTAAAGCTATACTCCTTATACCTATAGCGCTGTCTCTCTTCGTGATTGTTGTACCCGCTCACGCACAAACAAGCGGTGCGAACGGCTCGAAAGGTCATGTGGTTAATTTAAAAGATGCTGACATTCGAGCCTTCATCGAAGATATGTCGGTGTTAACAGGGAAGACTTTCATTGTAGACCCGCGCGTGACGGGCACTGTGACAGTTACCTCCCAAGATGAGTTGAGTAGGAGCGAAGTATTCGCCGTATTCATGGACGTATTGCGGGTGCGCGGGTTTACAGCTGTACCAACATCTAGCGGCGCTTACCGGGTGACTTTAATACAAGGCGCAGCCCAAGACGCGCCTATCAAAAGCGGGCGCACGACGGTCGGGGCATTCGTTACCGAGATTTTAAAACTGAGCCATGGTGATGCATCCAATGCGGCAAAATTGATAAAGCCTGTTATGCATTCCCAAGGTCGTTTGACCTCCACACCGGGCGGCAGGGTATTGGTCATTACTGATTACCCGGAAAACATTCGAAAAGCACGTAAAATCATTGAAGCTATGGATGTTGACCAAGCGGCTATTGAAACGATTGCTCTGCGTAATATAAATGCGCGCGATGCTAAAGACGCTGTGCGCGAACTTATGGGCAGCGGCAAGCCGCAAATTCGTAATAATGTTGTCATTGGTGAAACCGTTAAAGCCGTTGCTATCGAAGCCACAAATACCCTAGTTTTGCGCGGCGACCCGGCGTCTGTGGCACAGCTGAAAGCCATGGTATTACGCATGGATCAAGCCAGTGTACAGTTGCGTGGCCGCGTTAGTGTTATTGCTTTGCGTTATGCGAACGGAGACGATATTGTTGCCGTGCTAGAGAAAATTCTGCCGACATTCGAAGACAAAGTTAATAAGGGCGAAAAACCCAGTGTTGCTTATGAGCCAGGCAGTAATGCCTTGATTATAAGTGCAACGCCAAAAGTTCAAGAAGCCTTGGAAAGCGTCATCCGCCGCCTTGATGTACGCAGACCACAAGTCTTGGTCGAAGCAATTATTGTGGATATTTCCGATACGGCGGCCGAAGATTTGGGTGTGCAGTTTTTACTTGCAGGCAATGAAAACAGTGCTTTGCCGTTATTTTCCACCAATTATTCCCGCTCTGCGCCAAATTTATTGGCCGTTGCGGGTGCCTTGGCTAGCAATAATATTG
>JALSHM010000292.1 GCA_026982235.1 Robiginitomaculum sp.
TTCCGGGGCCGGGGCTTGCCATACGGTGCCCAGGAGAGATAAGCAAGGAAAAGCTAGATTTGCTCCGCGAATCTGATGCTATTTATCTCGACCAGATAAAAAAACACAATTTATACAATAAGATATGGCAAGCTTTCGCAGTGATTTTGCCTGTGAAAACCGTTGGCGTTATGGGAGATGGCCGGACGTATGAATATGTTCTGGCGCTGCGGGCTGTCACCTCGTCTGATGGTATGACCGCAGATTATTACCCCTTTGGCCACGAATTTCTAGGCGAAACCGCCACCCGCATCATCAACGAAGTCTCAGGCGTCAATCGCGTAGTTTATGATATTACCTCCAAACCCCCGGGAACGATTGAATGGGAGTAGTTTCCCCATGGAAAATACACCACATTAACTTTTTGCCCGCCAATTCTGTAGTTTTTGCTCATAATTCTTACCGCTCGATTCAGGGAATTTAAACGCCATTTTGCTATATTCATCATAAGCGCCAAAGAGCGCAAACTGGTGAATGGAAAATATTGTGAAAACTCGGATTTTATATCTGATTACTGCTGGCCTTTTGGTAGTGTCTGGATCGTATCTTGTTGATGCGAAGCCAGCACAAACTGCTATAATGCTGGAGATAATAGACGGAGACACCGCATTTGTTGTCGATAAGACCAACAATGCTGCGTGGTGGGTCGTCGGTGAATGCCGCCGCCCCATCCCTGTGGAGCCGCGTAAGAAATCACAGAAAAACGCAATAAATACAATAACTTCAAAGATTATCCGTAACAATACCCGGATTGGAAGTCGCCAGTTTGTGCTGAAACAACAGTTTCGCTTTAAGCTAGCAGACACACCAACGGGGCTGAATAAAGTCGAGGTTTATAATTCCTTGCGCGGTGGTTGGTCTGCTGTACCCGTTGAGTTAAATGCTCAATGTGCGTATGATACGATTTGCCGTCAGCGCATGGAAGCCCCAGAGTGCTAGGGGCAGAAACTCAACATAACGGCTCCATCCACCTGAAAAAACTAGGTATTTCCCTGGTTAGTATATTGCTATGCTTGCTTACAATATTGTCGCCAATGGTATTGGCCCAAGAAACAGAACAATATTCCGCTACACAAAAACCGCCTGCGACTACGGAGAAACCAAGCGAAAAACCCGTGCTTATGGCCGAAGTTATTCCTGATTTCAAGGTCACGCTTGAAGGTAAAGTCCTAGAAACAGAGGTTAGTCGAGATGCGAACGGCACCTTATTGGTGCGGGCAGAGCCGATTTTTACCGGACTAAATGATATATTTGAATACGATGTCGAGGGTAGTGTCTTGGTGGTGCAGCGTTCTCAAGATGGCGTGGTCATGGAGCTTTATACTGATACGGGCATTGTCAAGGCCAACGGTAAGGCGCTAGGCATGCTTAAACAATATGGCCAAATTAGCGTAGGCAGTATCAATCTCACCCCGAACGCCATTGCGGTTATGTCGGGTGCTATCGGCAAAATAGATGCGGACGAAAAGCAGATTGATTTTGACCTCGACCCGCGCCTGAAAGTAGCTACAGGATTTGAGGTTTTCGTGGAAGATATTCCGCTAGGCAATTTAGAACCAGGCCCCAAAGCCATTGGTTCGGTGATGTTGCTACCACTTCGCCCCATTGCCAAAGAACTTGGCCATACTATTCAAATTATCGACGGTGGGAGTTCTATCCGCATTAAACGCGCACAGGATAGTGCTGAATTTGAGCTAAACCTTGATACAGGTCTGGTTAAATTAAATGGCCGCCCGGTTGGCGTATCCAAAGATGTGACCTATTTTGACAAGACAAATCTGCTCTTGCCGATGGGTACTGTCGAAACCCTTACGGGTGCCCATGTGGATGTGGTGGACGGTTCGCGTATCAATATATCGCTGGACGCGCGTCTTAAAGGCGCGGTTCAACCAACAGCAAAAATCGATGACTTGACAAAAGACACGCCGTTCACCTTGGAAACTATCCAGATACATGCGGGGACGGACACTATAAATACCATAGATGTGGACTTCAGAGTTAAAGGCTTCAACGGGAGAATGCGCTATGAAATTCCGGATCTCCCGACCACGGGTCGAGAGGCGCAGCCGTCCTGGCTATCCCTCGACTACGCCCATGTGAAGGGTGGCTATGGCTCTCTTGGTGATTTATCAACCGATCTTCGTCAACTGGACGGGGTCGGTCTTCGCCGTATTAGGGGGGTGAGTTATACCCAAGAAGGGGACAAAGGGCGCTGGGCTTTGGCAGCGGGCGTTCCGAGCGTTGGCGCCTCTCAAATCAGTGAAGATCAAAGCCGCCTTAAATTTGCAGGGCTGGCCGCTGGCGCACGCTATGCCAGTAAGGACGGCTGGGAAGC
>JALSHM010000293.1 GCA_026982235.1 Robiginitomaculum sp.
GTTATGGATGGTTATGAAGCGGCAGAACTTATCCATGCCCATCAGGCCAATCACGGGCAAGTCCGCATTCCGATTATTGCCCTAACCGGCCACGCCCTTAAGCATGACCGGGATAAATGTCTAGATGCCGGCATGGACGACTATTTAACCAAGCCTGTCAAACAAGATGCTTTGCTTGCGATACTGAATAAATGGGCTGTAGTTAGCCAGCAAGGTAGGCAATCTTTGACGGCCTAAACACCTATTTTTACACGCAACATGATTCTTATGCGGCTGTTGCCCGCAACATCCAGGCCGTCTTTTCGTGTAAAGTAATGCGCGGCGTCACGACATCTGCCGTCGCATCGTCCGAGATTTCTTCGGCAATGCGTAAGACTTCGCGGGCAGTTTTAGCAACCTGTTCATGGCCTTGTGCCAAATTGCGCACCATGGTTTGCCAATCTGGGTCGCCCGTTTCTTCCTTAATCGTCGCCAGTGCCACAAATTGGGCGTAAGAACCGGGGGCTTTGTGGCCAAGTGCGCGGATACGCTCAGCAAGTTCGTCCACGGCTGTCCACATTTCTGTGTATTGCTCCATGAACTGAATATGCAGTTGTTGAAAATGCGGCCCTTCTACATTCCAGTGATAGCCGTGAGTTTTTAAATATAATGTATATGTATCCGCCAATAGTCGGCTCAATGCTTGGGCGGAACGGGCACGGTCTTGTGCCGAAATACCGATATCAATGTCCATTTTTCTCTCCTTTTAGAATTACTCTAAATACATGGGAATATCTTATTTAAAAACAAGACATCACCCCAATTTTCAAAAATTATTTTACGCGTGCGCAAAACTCAACAATTCGCCTACAGGCAGCTTCCAAAGTCTCCATATCGGTCGCATAGGAAATCCGAAAATTGGGAGAGCCGTGAAAGGCACTGCCCGGCACAACGGCCACCAAAGCTTCTGCCAAGATTGCTTCGGTCACATCTATATCAGTTTCCAGCAAGCGGCCACCAGAACTGGTGCGACCAATCAGCCCGGCACAGTCCGGATAAACATAAAACGCCCCATCTGGCACGGTGCAGCGCAGCCCTTTAGCAGATTGTAACGCCGACACCACCATATCGCGCCGCGCCTGAAAAGCTTGCGCCCGCTCGGACAGAAAATCCTGCGACCCATTCAGCGCCGCCACTGCCGCCCACTGGCTTATGGAGCATGGATTAGTGGTGGTTTGCGCCATGACCTTGGCCATGAGTTTAATCAACCATTCAGGCCCACCCGCATAACCAATGCGCCATCCAGTCATGGCATAGGCTTTGGAAACCCCGTTCATCGTCAAGACACGGTCAAACAAATCTGGCGCCACGTCCGCAAGCGTAGCAAATTCTTTACCCTCATAAAGCAAATGCTCATATATATCATCGCTCAGCGCCATGACATGGGGATGCACGCGCAACACATCCCCTAGCGCTGCCAGGTCCCCCGCACTATAGGCCATACCTGTAGGGTTGGAGGGTGAGTTTAACATAACCCATTTGGTTTGGGGGGTAATGGCTGAAGCCAAAGCCTCTGCCCTTAGTTTGTAATCATCCCGTGCCGCGCAGGGCAGTAAAATTGGCTTCGCGCCGCACAAGCGCACAATCTCTGGATAAGATACCCAACATGGTGTCGGAATGATGACCTCATCTTCGGGGTTCAATGTAGCCATCATGGCATTAAAAATAATCGCCTTACCGCCGGGCGCGACACTGATATGCGCAGGTGTGTAAGCGAGGTTATTGTCACGCGCAAATTTATCTATGATTGCTTGCTTAAGCTCCGCTATACCGTCCACGGGTGTGTATTTGGTTTTTCCTGATGCAATGGCGTCCTTGGCCGCTTGTTTAATATGTTCAGGCGTATCAAAGTCAGGTTCGCCAGCGCCGAGCCCAATAACGTCCAAACCCTGTGCCCGCAATTCCCGCGCCATTTGGCTCGCCGCCAAAGTGGCGGACGGGGTAACCAAGGCCAATCGTTTCGAACTACGCTCCATACCCATAAGCCTAAAACTATATTTCCATTATACCAGTACAAAATTCGCAGCCTCTTTCAAAGTGTATTTGGCTAGCCTACTCATAAACTCTGGCCACGCTCCTTAAAACAACTTTATTACCAGTGTTTCTTTTTGGTAAAATATTTGATAGTTACTGCCTGGATACGCCGCAATATTACCTTATACCCGCCTTACTGCTTCCACATTTAGCTTTCATAAAACAAGCTCATACTTGATGGAGTTTGTTATGCGGTATTTAGCTTTTGAGAAATTTGTTGGCGCGTCGGCCTTGGCGCTTGGCGTGATTATGCTCGTGGGTGCGTATGTCTAGGGGTGCGACCTGCGAACA
>JALSHM010000294.1 GCA_026982235.1 Robiginitomaculum sp.
CGCAGGGCATGGGAATTACAATGTCAAAATTATTCATTTCGGCAACAGATTGTTGTAGATAAACAGGTTATCTCTTGAATAATAATTTTTAATATAAACATTGAGGTAACTATTAGGCGCGAAAGTATGCTAGAATCACGGCTGCGAGCCATTTATAATATAAACAAGCAAGGAAATCAGTATGCAAGACCCTATGGAAACTATCTCTTATTTGGTGCCAACTGTTATTGAACAAACCAGCCGTGGCGAACGCGCCTTTGATATTTATTCGCGTATGCTTAAAGACCGGATCATTTTTCTCACCGGGCCTGTTGATGATGCTATGGCAATGTCAATTACGGCGCAGCTATTGTTTTTGGAATCTGAAAACCCGAAAAAAGAAATCTTTATGTATATCAATTCCCCAGGTGGTGTGGTGACCTCTGGTATGGCGATTTATGATACGATGCAGTATATTAAATCCCCGGTCTCGACTGTATGTATGGGGCAGGCGGCGTCCATGGGGTCTTTATTACTCTGTGCAGGCCATCCAGATATGCGTATCGCACTCCCGAATGCCCGGGTCATGGTACATCAACCATCAGGCGGGTTTCGCGGTCAAGCATCGGATATTCAGCGCCATGCAGAGGATATTATTGCGCTCAAGAAACGCTTGAACGAGGTTTATGTCAAGCACACGGGACAGAAATATGCAGTGATTGAGAAAACACTGGACAGAGACTTTTTTATGACTGCGGATGAAGCTATGAAATTTGGTATTGTTGATCATGTGTATTCGTCCCGTACTGAAGCGAAAAAGTAATTGGGCATTGGTGCATTAACTAAGAAGTGTTTTTATCTGGGAATAATCTGGGAAAAAATGAGGGTTTTGTAAGGAAAATGTCGTATTCAGGGGCAAAATAGCCATTATATTACGGCATAACCCTTGCAGAGACTGGATACAAAGCGGTAAATAATAAGAGACTAAAATAGAGAAGTGGAAGCGACATGAGCAAATCAGGCAGTACAGACGCGAAAAATACACTGTATTGTTCCTTTTGTGGTAAGAGCCAGCATGAGGTACGCAAGCTAATAGCCGGGCCGACAGTATTCATCTGTGATGAATGTGTTGAGCTGTGCATGGATATCATCCGCGAGGAGGGTAAAACCAGCGCTGTTGATGCCAAGGAGGGCGTACCAACACCGCAGGAAATTTGCGATACGCTAGATGATTATGTGATTGGGCAGGATTACGCCAAGCGGGTTCTTTCGGTTGCCGTCCACAATCATTATAAACGCTTAAACCATGCCACCAAGCCAGGTGATGTTGAGTTGGCGAAGTCCAATATCATGCTAATTGGGCCAACGGGCTGTGGTAAGACGCTTTTGGCGCAGACTTTGGCGCGTATTTTGGACGTACCGTTTACGATGGCCGATGCGACGACGTTAACCGAAGCTGGTTATGTGGGCGAAGACGTTGAAAATATTATTCTCAAATTGTTGCAGTCTGCTGATTATAATGTGGAGCGTGCCCAGCGCGGCATTGTCTATATTGATGAGGTCGATAAAATTAGCCGAAAATCCGACAATCCGTCTATTACCCGTGATGTATCGGGCGAGGGGGTGCAACAAGCCCTTTTGAAGATTATGGAAGGTACGATTGCCTCTGTGCCCCCACAAGGTGGCCGCAAACATCCGCAACAAGAGTTTTTGCAGGTGGACACAACAAATATCCTGTTCGTGGTCGGCGGTGCTTTCGCAGGTATAGAGAAAATCATTTCTGCCCGAGGCCAAAATGTTAGTATGGGTTTTGGGGGGGAGCTTAAGGAAGAAGAAGACCGCGACACAGGCGAAATTTTGCAAGGCATTGAGCCTGAAGATTTGGTCAAATTCGGTCTTATTCCTGAATTTGTAGGCCGTTTGCCCGTTATTGCGACTTTGACAAATTTGGATGAAGATGCGCTCATTACTATTTTGAGCCAACCTAAAAATGCTTTGGTCAAGCAATATCAACTTATGTTTGATATGGAAAATGTGCGGCTGAGCTTTAATGAAGGTGCCCTGCGGGCTGTCGCTAAGCGGGCGATTAAACGTAAAACAGGTGCCCGTGGTCTGCGCTCTATTTTAGAGAATATTCTTCTCGACACAATGTATGACCTTCCTACATTTGAAGGTGTTGAAGAAGTTGTTATAAATGCGGAAGTCGTAAACGGTAGTGCTAAGCCATTATTGATTTACGCCAACAAGGATAAGAAAACCGGGAAAGCTTCCTGATTTTTTAACACATAATGCCATTTCTTTTTGACCTTATGGCTTGATATTGGGGTCTTCGGCTCCCATATTTGTTTGATACGCGAACAAAAGCTAAAAGATAA
>JALSHM010000295.1 GCA_026982235.1 Robiginitomaculum sp.
CAGCACGAACAAGCCCGCAGCCGAGAAAAACGTCAAAATTAAATACATAACCGAATGCACAGGATTACGCGCTGCAATCACCATAAAAGCAGCCGCCACAGCGACCACTGAAAGCGTATAAAAAGTGAGGCCCGGGAGTATTTCTACAAAAGTTTCCATCTAATATTCTTCCCCTATCTATAGGGTGCGTCCTTTTTCAAATTCATTGCAATCGCAGCTTCCCAACGGTCTCCATTGGCAAGCAAGCGCTCTTTATCGTAAAATAATTCTTCGCGGGTTTCGGTAGCAAATTCAAAATTTGGTCCCTCAACAATCGCGTCCACCGGACAAGCTTCTTGGCACAAACCACAGTAAATACATTTGGTCATGTCAATATCATAGCGCGTGGTACGGCGCGAGCCATCTTCGCGTGGAGCCGCCTCAATGGTAATCGCCTGCGCCGGGCAAATAGCCTCGCACAACTTACACGCAATACAGCGTTCTTCCCCGTTTGGATAACGCCGCAGTGCATGTTCACCCCTGAAACGCGGGCTAAGTGGCCCCTTCTCGAACGGGTAATTGATCGTAGCTTTTTTGGCAAAGAAATACTTTTTGGCCAAGAAAAAAGCTTTGATAAATTCTAGGAACAAAGCACCTTTGATAAATTGTTTAACACGTAAAAACATCTAGCCACTCCCCACTAAACGACCAAACAGCATCACATATGTCGAGACCAGAACCACCGCCGCCAGTGAGGATGGCAAGAATATTTTCCAACCAAGGCGCATAAGCTGGTCATAACGGTAACGCGGCACCATAGCTTTGACCATAGAGATAAAATAGAACACCAAAACCACCTTGGCCGCAAACCAGAAGAACGGCGGTATTTGTGGCAAAAACGCTAATTTCCAATCAATCGGCGCGTGCCAACCACCCAAAAACATTACCGTCATCATAGCACACATCAGCACAATATTGAGGTATTCCGCAATCATGAACAATAAATATGCGGTGGAGGAATACTCAACCTGATAGCCCGCAACCAATTCGCTTTCCGCTTCGGGTAAATCGAAGGGAGGGCGGTTAGTTTCCGCCAATGCCGACACGAAAAACAGCACAAACATATAAAACATAATGGGGAAAAGCAGCAAAGATTTCGGATTGCCCAAGTCCAGCAAAGAGATATGCCAATGCCAGAACCCGCCTGCTTGCGCATTAACAATTTCGGTCAAATTTAGCGATCCAACCAATAATAATACTGTGATGAGAATAAAACCGATAGAGACTTCATAAGAGATCATCTGCGCCGCCGACCTGAGCGAGCCCAAGAATGGATATTTGGAATTGGAAGCCCAACCACCAATGATAATCCCGTAAACCCCAAGGGACGAGATGGCCAGAATGTATAAGACACCCAAATTAAGATTAGCAATCACCCAGCCTGGCGCGGCGGGCATCACTGCCCATGCGCCAAATGCAACAACGAGGCTTATAATAGGCGCGATAATAAACAAAACTTTGTCTGCGCCCGCAGGAATTATCAGTTCTTTAAACACGAATTTCAAGAAATCGGCAAAGGATTGCAACAAACCCCACGGCCCGACCACATTGGGACCTCTGCGCATTTGCACCGCCGCCCATATTTTGCGGTCCGCCAATAACAAGAACGCCAAAGCGACAAGCAGCACGACCACAAACAAAATAATCTGTACCATTTTCCAAAGCAGCCAAGGCCACTCCATGCCGAATAGTGTAAGGTTTAATACTTGCATCATTCTGCTGCCTCCTGCACAGCCGCACTGTCGGGCGTACACTCCGCCGAGCATTTCGCCATAACCTGGCTGGCGCGCGCTATTGGATTGGTAAAATAGAAGTCGCCAATATTCGATTTAAGCGGTGCTTTCAATGGTTTCCCCGCTTTGCCGAGCTTGGCCGGCTTGAAATCAGTAGCATTTTCTGCGCCAGGCGCATAGTTTAGTCCGGCAAATGTTGGATGGTCTGCGCCCAATTTCTTACGCAAAGCTTCAAGATTGTCATAGGGAAGCGTCCGGCCACAAAGCTCTGATAATGCCCGCACAATCTTCCAATCGGTTTTGGCATTGCCCTTGGGCGGTACGGCGGCAAAGCCCATTTGCACCCGGCCTTCCGTATTGACCCACAGCGCGTCTTTTTCCGTATAAGCGACGCCCGGCAATATCACATCGGCGCGGTGTGCGCCTGCATCGCCGTGACTGCCTTGATAGATCACAAATGCGTCCCCGAACAAGTCTGGCTTTAATTCGTCCGCGCCCAGATTATAAATGGTTTTAATTGTGCCGTCTTTGGCGCCCGCCAAAATTCCGGCCAAATCCCGACCGCCC
>JALSHM010000296.1 GCA_026982235.1 Robiginitomaculum sp.
TAGACACGGCCAAGCGCGGGCGCGGCGCGCCAATACTGTCGTCCACATCAACGATATAATCAACATCTTCAAACAACTTCTTGACCTGTGCGGCGACGGCGCGGCGGGTCTCGGCGTCCGGGCCGTAGATCTCGGCTAACAATGTTGCGATAACCGGCGGGCCAGGTGGAACCTCCACGACTTTGGCATTGGCACCACCATAGAGCGGCGCATGTTTAATCAGTTCGCGGATTTCAAGGGCGATTTCGTGACTATTGCGCTTGCGGTGGCTTTTCTCGGACAAATTGATTTGCAAATCCCCTTGCTCTGGCGATTGGCGCAAGAAATAATGACGAACAAGTCCGTTGAAATTTATCGGAGCCGCCGTGCCCGCATAGGCTTGGATGCTTTCAATCTCTTCGACGCCGCGAATAGTTTCAGCCAAGGTGAACAAGGCGCGTTCAGTATCTTCAAGGGCGGCACCTTCAGGCAGGTCGACCACGATTTGCATTTCGGCTTTGTTATCAAATGGCAGCAATTTCACCCGCACAGCTTTGGTAGCAAACATGGTCATAGAAGCGAATGTGACTATGCCGACCACAATTAAAAACAGCCAAGAGCGTTTGCGGGTTTTGATAATTGGGGATACGGCGGCGGCATAAAATTTGCCTAATTTACCGGCATCCTCATGGTCATGTGCCTTGATTTTGGCTTTGGACGCCAGTTTCATCATCAGCCAAGGGGCAATGATAACTGCGACAAAGAATGAGAAAATCATGGCGGCGGAAGCATTGGCCGGAATCGGCGCCATATAAGGCCCCATCAGGCCAGAGACAAACATCATGGGCATGAGCGCTGCAATCACGGTTAGGGTCGCGACAATGGTGGGATTGCCGACTTCAGATACGGCATTAACGGCGGCGGTAACGCGCGAGCGGCCATCATTCATACCCCAATGGCGGGCGATATTTTCCACCATAACAATGGCATCATCGACCAATATACCGATAGAGAAAATCAGTGCGAACAAACTGACCCGGTTAATGGTATAGCCCATCATATAAGACGCAAACATGGTGAGGAGGATTGTGGTCGGGATGACAATGAGCGTCACCAGGGCTTCGCGCCGCCCAATCATAAACGCAATGAGGATAACAATAGAAACCGTCGCAAGCCCCAAATGGAACAGCAATTCATTGGCCTTATGGTCGGCAGTTTCCCCGTAATTGCGCGTCACATGTACGGACAGGCCTTCGGGTATAAGCCCGCCTTTTAGGGATTCGACTTTGTGCAAGATTTCTTCGGCCACCACCACTGCATTGGCACCGGGGCGCTTTGCAAGGGCGAGGGTGACGGCGGGTGCCGTGTGCCAGCTTCCTGCTTTGCGCTCTAAGGACCAGGCACGGGATTCCGTGTCTTGACCTGTCACCAAGACTTGCGCCACATCAGAAACATAGACTTGGCGTCCGCCGGAGCCGCGAATTTTTAGCCGCTCCAGATCGGAGGGGGATTTAATACTGTCGCCCGCCTGCAAAACATAGGCTTGGCCGTCTGATTTGGTGATTCCTGCCGGGAATGCATTGGCGGCACCGCGCAAAGTTTGCACCAGGGTTTGCAAAGACACGCCATAAGCCGCCAGTGCATTGACATCCGGTTCCACCCGGATTTCCAAGGGACGCCCGCCAACAATAGTGGACAGGCCAATATCTTCAATCTTGATGATTTCCGCCTGTAGCTCGCTGGCTATCATGCGCAGATTTGTGTCGTTCCAGATATTACCCGTATAGTCTTTGGGGCTGAGGGTCAGGGTAACAATGGGTACGTCATTGATGCCGCGCCCTATAATCTGTGGCTCGGGTATATTGGGCGGAATACGGTCAAGATTGGCATTGACTTTCTCATATATACGCAAAATGGCGTCGTCTGCATCTGTGCCGACGTCAAAGCGGGCTGTGATTAGGGCGCCGTCGTCTTGGGACGCGCTATAAACATGTTCGACCTCGGGGATGGCTTTGAAGATTTCCTCCAAGGGCTTTGCAACTTGTTCGACCACATCGGTCGCCGTTAGGCCGGGGGCGGCAACGCGCACATCGACCAGAGGTACAGAGATTTGTGGCTCTTCTTCGCGCGGAATATTCATCAGCGCCATCAGGCCAAGGGCGAGGGCGGCCAGCAAGAAAAGCGGGGTGAGGGGCGAACGTATAGTGGCTTTGGTCAGAGAGCCTGAAATATCGGTTTTCATGTTTTACTCGCCTGATGTGTGAGAAGAAGATTGGTTTTTGGCAGGAATGGCTATGGTGTCACCGTCATTTAGCCCGGCTAAAACCTCGACAAACCCCTCAGTAT
>JALSHM010000297.1 GCA_026982235.1 Robiginitomaculum sp.
TTTTTGCTCTCTACCGTACGGCTTAATCCGCGTTTCAAACGCAAGCCATAATCGTCAACCGTGTCCATCAGTTCAGTGCGCACAGGCACAGCGATTTCCGCCGCACCTGTCGGGGTTGGCGCCCGCTCGTCGGCCACATAATCTATCAAAGTCCAGTCGGTTTCGTGGCCAACTGCTGATATTATGGGAATATCGGACGCAAAGGCGGCGCGTACGACATTTTCCTCGTTAAAGCACCAAAGGTCTTCGATGGAACCACCGCCGCGCGCCACTATCAGCACATCGGGGCGCGGTAAGTGTTCCGTTTCGTCGAAATGATTAAACCCGGTTATCGCCGCAGAGATTTGCGCCGCCGCATTATCGCCTTGCACCAATACCGGCCAGACCAACACCCGCACCGGGAAGCGGTCTTCGAGACGGTGTAAAATATCGCGTATGACGGCGCCGGTGGGTGATGTGATAACCCCGATAGTCCGAGGCAAATAGGGCAGTTCTTGTTTATGGTCTTCGTCGAACAAGCCTTCCGCCGCCAGCATTTTCTTGCGCTTTTCCAGCATGGCCATAAGTGCCCCGACGCCCGCAGGCTCCAGCCTGTCTATCACGAGTTGATATTGGGAACGCCCCGGATAAGTAGTTAATTTGCCCTCGACAATAACTTCCATGCCCTCTTCGGGGCGTACGGGCAGGCGCGAAACCGAGCCTTTCCACATGATGGAGGCAATCACGGCTTTATCGTCTTTGACATCCACATACATATGCCCCGACTTGGCAATGACCACCCGGCCAAGCTCGCCGCGCACTCTTACGCGGCCAAAGGTCTGCTCCACCGTGCGCTTTAGGGAAAAAGCCAGTTCAGAGACCGAATATTCGTGAGCGTTTGTAAGCGTGTTGTTCATGTTTACTCTTGTGCGACATTCCGCCATAAGTGTCAAAATTTTTGTATGGAATCAGTTATGAAAGTTCTCTTGATTGGAAGCGGTGGCCGCGAACATGCTCTGGCTTGGAAAATTAGCCAAAGCCCATTATGTGAACAGCTCATCTGTGCGCCGGGCAATGCCGGGATTTGTGAAATCGCCGATTGCGTCAATATCAAGGCCGATGATGTGGACGCTCTGGTGAAATTTGCTTTGGATGAAGCGGTGAACTTCGTTGTGGTTGGGCCTGAAGTGCCTTTGGCGCTGGGGCTGGTTGACGACCTTAACGAACAAGGCATAGCCGTATTTGGCCCCACCGAAACGGCGGCGAGACTGGAAAGCTCCAAAGCCTTCACCAAAGATTTCTGCACCCGCCACGACATACCGACAGCCAAATATGATGTGTTCACCAATGCACCAGACGCCAAAGCTTATTTGAGCGAAATGACAGCACCCTATGTGATTAAGGCCGACGGCTTAGCGGCGGGTAAAGGTGTGGTCATTGCCGAGACCAAAGCCGAAGCGGAAACAGAATTGGACGCATTTTTCTCAGGTAAATTTGGCGATGCGGGCGCGTGCGTTCTTATAGAAGAATTTATGACCGGGCACGAAATTTCCTTCTTTGCCATAGCCGACGGTAAATCGGTTTTACCCCTCATCGCCGCCCAAGACCACAAGCGGGCATATGACGGTGACATGGGCCCTAATACTGGCGGTATGGGGGCCTATTCTCCGGTGCCGGGCTTTGACCATGAGAAGCGCATTATGGACGAGATTCTGATCCCGACCGTGCGCGGTATGGCGGCGGAGGGCGCGCCGTTTACGGGCGTGTTATTCGCAGGGCTAATGATGACGCAGGACGGGCCAAAACTGATAGAATACAATGTTCGTTTCGGCGACCCTGAATGCCAGGTGCTGATGCGCAGGCTTAATTCGGATATATTGGACATGATGGTCAAAGCTGCCAAAGGCCGCTTGGTTGATGTGGGCTTGGTGGAATGGTCAAGGGACGCCGTGGTCAATGTGGTGGTTGCAGCCAAAGGTTATCCGGGCACATATGCCAAAGGTGAAACCATAAAAGGCGTGGAGGCCGCCAACCAAATGGACGGGGTGCAAGTGTTCCACGCAGGCACAAAACGCAGCCAAGACGGCGCACTGTTATCTGCGGGAGGCCGCGTCCTCAACATCACCGCCGAGGGGAAGACTGTAGTACAAGCGGTCGAGTGTGCCTATAAGGCCATTGACGAGGCCATAGATTGGCCGGGTGGTTTCGTAAGACGCGATATTGCCAAGCAGGCTTTGAAAGGAAAATAATATGAAGCATCTAAAGTCAATTTTACTGGGGTGCACGGCGCTTTCATTTGCAAGCACTACATATGCACAAGACCCCAATGCACAAAATCCCATGAG
>JALSHM010000298.1 GCA_026982235.1 Robiginitomaculum sp.
CCCCCAGCCAAACAGCAGAAAACGCAAAAATCCTGACAATCACAAATCTATGTGCGCGGGAGACTAAGCAATGATATATCGTTACAATTCCTGTTGGGGCGAGATAATATGTAGGCAGGGGCTGCGAGAAACAGGGGAGCATAATAATGGCATTATTTAACACACGGTTTTTGCAAAAAACCATTGGGGAGAACCCACCGCCATTGCCGCCTGAACATCGTGCCGTGCTGGAAGCATGGTCGCATGATATTACCAGTAACCGCATCAAAGAAATCTCCGAAGACCAGATTGAGGCAGACTTTAACAAAAACATAATGATGACCGTGCTTGGCTATTCGGGAAGAGGCGCGGATGACACTTGGAACAATCAGCCAAAAGTGCAGTGCGGTTCAGGTCGGGTTGATTTGGCGCTCGGCGAATTTGATAAATCCGGAACTCAAAATGTTGCCGTTCCGTTTGAACTGAAAGGCGCAAAGACCAAAGACCTCGACGCGATTATGTCAGGCCGTAATATCTCGCCGGTACAACAGGCTTGGCAATATGCTGTGGCCAATACGGGGACGCAATGGGTGATGGTTTGTAATATGACCGAACTGCGCCTTTATGCTTATGGGCGCGGCGCGGGGGAGTATGAAAGCTGGAAACTTAAAAACCTGACCGACCCCTATGAATATGCAAAGTTTATCCGAATCCTTGGCGCAGATAATTTGCTAGGGGGCGCAACAAAAACCCTACTCAGAAAATCCCAAGATGCGGACAAGGAAATCTCCGAAGAATTATATTCGGATTATAAAGCGCTCCGCTTGTCCTTAATCGGGGAAATCCGCAGAAATCACACCCATATCAACCTCCGCGATTCCATCAGTTATGCCCAAACTATTTTGGACAGAATCCTGTTTATCGCCTTTGCCGAAGACACAGGATTATTGCCTGAAGAAACCCTGAAAAAAGCCTATGAATTTAAAAATGATTACGGCGACCCGGTTCCGGCATGGCAGCGCTTTCGTGCTTTATTTGCCCATATAGACAAGGGCTATGCGCCCATGAATATCCCGCGCTATAATGGCGGTTTGTTCCAATACGACGAAGCCATTGAAAAACTAACCCTTGGCGACCGTGTCATGGAGGGCTTTAAAAATCTCGGTGAATATGATTTTGCATCCGATGTAAGGGTGACGGTTTTGGGGCGGATATTTGAACAATCCATTACAGACATCGAAGAACTTCAACAAATGGGCGAGGGTGAATTTGACGCCGAAGCCAAGAAAATCACAAGCGTCAAAGGTCGCCGCAGACGCGAAGGCGTAATTTATACGCCGGACTATATTGCCGAATTTATAGTCGAGCAAACCATTGGTAAACGGCTGGCGGAATTATTCTCTATGTCCGTAGCAAAATATGCCAAAAAGGGCGGTGTCGAGGATTACAAAAATATAGATTGGAAAGGCGGCAAAAATTCTAAGGAAATTGATGCGTGGCGAGACTATAGAACGCAAATTTCCAAATTGAAAATTGTCGACCCGGCCTGTGGTTCGGGCGTGTTTCTGGTCACTGCTTTTGACTTCCTTAAGGCCGAGTATAATCGGGTCAATAATAAAATCGCAGAGCTAGACCCAACAAAGCGTTTGGACATGTTTGATGCAGACCGCGAAGTCCTGACCAAAAATCTGTACGGGGTAGATGTCAATGAGGAAAGCGTCGAGATTACCAAATTGTCCTTGTGGTTGAAAACCGCCAAGCGCGGCAAGGTCTTGGACAGTCTGGACGACAATATCAAGGTCGGGGATAGCCTTATCGGTACGTCAAATATGGCCTATCACAAACATGATTTCGATTGGGTAACCGCCTTTAAAGATGTCCCCAATGGCGGCTTTGATATTGTCCTCGGTAACCCGCCCTATGTGCGCCAAGAGCGGTTCAAAGAATTAAAGCCTGCCTTGAAAAAACGGTTCGAGGTTTACCACGGCGTCGCTGATTTGTTTGTTTATTTTTTCGAGCGCGGTCTAAGATTGCTTAAGGACGGCGGTCGGCTCGGCTATATCTGTTCCAGCACGTTTTTTAAAACCAGTTCCGGCGCACCTTTGCGGGATTATATCCTGAAAAACAGTTTGATCGAAACCATGGTGGATTTTGGCGATATTCAGGTGTTTGAAGGTGTCACCACTTACCCGGCGGTGATGGGCGTGAAGAAAGGCCAAAAAAACATGATGCCAGCAAAGGGCATGAATACGCGCTTTTGGACGATTGATAATTTGCCCGATGATAATTTCTCTGCCGCCTTTGGCAAAAATGCACAAAAATTTGACCAATACGATCT
>JALSHM010000299.1 GCA_026982235.1 Robiginitomaculum sp.
GACTGCGCGGGCTTGTCACCGTGGGTGTTGTTGCCGCCGCAGTTTCGACGATTAACTCGGGGCTAAATTCCATGTCATCGGTGATTGTCGAAGATTTCTACCGGCCTTGGCGAAATAGGGCGCGGGGCAGGGCGTTGCCCGAAAAACACTTTGTGCGGGCAGGGCAGGTGTCTATGGGGTTGGTCGGCCTCGCTTTATTCCTGATGTCCGTACTTTGTTTTTATTGGCAAAGATATACGGAAATGCCACTGTTAGATTTCGCGCTTTCCGTTATGGTGTTTTCCTATTCTGGTCTCTTAGGCGTATA
This sequence comes from Robiginitomaculum sp., assembly GCA_026982235.1. Lineage (GTDB taxonomy): Bacteria > Pseudomonadota > Alphaproteobacteria > Caulobacterales > Maricaulaceae > Robiginitomaculum_A. The sequence continues at coordinate 308 of JALSHM010000299.1, forward strand.
TTTCACCGTCCTATTTACCAAACGCGGTTCCCATGCCTCTGTGCTTTGGGCTTTGGGTATCGGGTTTTTAGTGACCTTGTTTATGCAGTCGTTTATCATCGATAACCTGCCCTTACCGGAAAGCTGGAAGGGTATAAAATATCTAGCCTTTAGCTGGAAACTTTGTATCGGCACAGGGGTTGCGTTTTTGGTGTGTATTGCGGGCAATAATAACAAGTTTACAAAAGAGGTGCAAAATGGTGAGTAAAATTTTTTTCGTGAAGACAGTTGTATCAGGAATACTATTTTGTACACCTTTCGCCAGCGCCCAAACAACGCACCCGCAACCCATTACAGCGACAAAACAATTTGCGCCCTTAACTGAAGCGGAGATAAAGAAAACCGTAGAAAGTGCGCTGGAGGTTTTTCACACGCCCGGCCTTGCGCTTGGCATTGTACAAGGCGGTCAAGTTAAGTTCGCAGGCGGGTTTGGTATTCGGGATATAAAAAGCGGCGCCAATGTTGATGAAAAGACTTTGTTCCGTATCGCTTCGACCAGCAAAGCATTTACAGCAGCGGCATTGGCTATATTGGTGGACGACGGGGTTTTACATTGGGACGACAAAGTCATAGACTATTTGCCGGACTTTCGTATGTCGGATGCGTGGGTGACGCGGGAATTTACCATTCGGGATTTACTAACCCATCGTAGCGGACTTGGCCTGGGTGCAGGAGATTTAATGCTTTGGCCAGAGCCGTCCGGGTTTACTCGCAAAGAAATCATTCATAATCTTCGTTACCTGAAGCCAGTTTCAAGTTTTCGTTCGCGCTATGCTTATGATAACCTTCTGTATATTGTTGCAGGTGAAGTTGTCGCCAAAGCTAGTGGTTCTAGCTATGAAAATTTTGTGCAAAAGCGGATTATGGATAGGCTGGACATGGGGTGTTATGCGGGAAAAATCCCGAAATACAAGCGCGGTAATATTGCTATCCCTTATGGATATATTGAGGACGGTATCAAGGAGATTACCCGCAATAAGATTAGCGGCGCCATTACCGCGTCCCAGGCGGCTGGTGGGCTTGTGTGTAATGGGCAAGGTATGAATATTTGGATGTTAACCCAGCTCGGCGGCGGGTTAGGGCCAAATGGAAAACGTATATTTAGCAAGAAACAAAGGGACGAAATGTGGAAATCCCAAACCATCTTGCACGTCTCCAATTTCGAGCGAGAGTTTGATAACACCCATTTCAAAACTTACGCTTTGGGGTGGCGCAAGGATGATGTTCACGGCTATGAAGTCATATCGCATACGGGCACACTTTCGGGTATGCAGGCCTATGTGGTGCTTGTTCCCGAGCTGGATTTGGGTATAGCCATCTTGAACAATGGCTCTAATTACGGTGTGCGTAATGGGGTGATGCAAAGCATTTTAAAGGCCTATATGGGGCAAGAAAAACGCGACTGGGTTGACTTTTATCACGAGCGCCAGCTAGCGGCGGCAGGGCGTAAAAAACCCCAAGCTGATAATGATAACCACAAAGGTTCAGGCACAGTTATCAAGCCTTTGGAAGATTATGCTGGCACCTATAAAGACCCGTGGTTTGGTAAAGTTGATATATTAAAGGCCGCGAAAGAATTGCGTTTCCGCTCTCATAAATCCATCAACCTAAAGGGTACGCTAGAGCCGTTTGGCCAAAATACTTTTATTGTGCGCTGGGATGATCGCGGTTTTGGTGCCGATGCCTATGCCCGCTTTGAGACGGATTTTGAAGGTAATATCAAAGGCCTGACTATGAAAGCTGTAGACCCGGATGCCGATTTCAGCTTTGACTTTCACGACTTGGATTTTGTACGGTTGGAACAGTAGTTAGTTATTCTATAGTTTTAATCGCGTATACTCGGTCAAGATATGTATGCTTTTTATTCGTTTGCAAGGGGAGCATAGGGGTGACTGAAACGCCATTTAGTGTGCCTTTGTACAAATTTCCGTCTTCTTGCATATAGCCATAACCATGTACGTCATGAATGAC
>JALSHM010000300.1 GCA_026982235.1 Robiginitomaculum sp.
GCCAACTTCGGTGTGAGCGGCCCTCTACCCGTCCACGCCGTCATCACATTTGCCGAAATGCCGAGATCTTCCAGGGCCTTGATGTCGCTGGGCTTAAAAATTCCGACCGATAGGGCTGCATCCGGCGCTAATTTGTGCAGGCGTACGGCTTGCTCTGTGGTGTAGGAGATTAAAATCACCTGATCCAACATGTCGGCGGCGCGAATGCTGTTGATGACTTTAGCTTCGTCAACGGAGGATTTAAAATCGATCTCCAGATACATTTTATCTTTTGCCCAAGCCAAAACATCGGCAAAAGCGCTAGGGCGAAAGCTGGTGAGATCGCCATTAGTGTCTTTTAGCAATAAATGCTGGGACGCGTCCCAAGTCGTAACAGCGATTGGCCCTTTCCCAGTGGAGCCGCGCTCCCAAATGCCGTCGTGAAATAAAAACTGTGTGCCGTCTCGTAATCGGGCGACGTCAATTTCAGCAAATGGTATGCCTTTAGCATGCAAAGCCTGCAAGCTTTCAAGCGCATTTTCGGGAAATTCGGAACCCTCATGGGTTCCCCTATGGGCGGCGACGAAGGCTTTTTCGGCTGGTTTGCAGGCAAATAAGTCTAAAACTGGCGGCAGTGGCGAAATATCACCGGATGATGGCGTAATATTGCGGCCTCTCTCGTCGACTTTAACATTATTTGTCGGGGTGTTGGATGCTTGGCACGACGAGAGAGCCGTTGTGGAAGCCAATAAAAAGCTAATAAAAGTTATTTTATAACCATAATATTTAAAAATACGCGCCAACAAAAATTCTCCAATAATTTTATTTTCATGCCTAGAGCCACTTTAATATATCTGCTGGCTCGCTATAAGACATTAGCTTATAGGGCAAATGGGCGACTATGAAAGTGAAAAACAAATGCAGCATGAACAGATTTCCCCACAGACAATATTTGCACTGGCCACATCGGCTGGTCGTGCGGGCGTGGCGGTCATACGGGTGAGTGGTTCTGACGCCGGATCGGTTCTATGTGCATTGAGCGGGCGTAAATTGCCCGCGCCGCGCATTGCCCGCCTGCGGATTTTGAAAGATCAAAATGGCGACACATTAGACCAAGCTTTGGTGTTGTGGCTACCGGGGCCGGGCAGTTTTACCGGAGAGGATATGGTTGAGCTGCACACCCACGGCAGTGTAGCGGTTATCGAAGCCGTGAGCCATGCGCTTTACGGGCTAGGTTTGCGCCAGGCGGCACCCGGTGAATTTACCCGTCGCGCCTTTGAAAATGGCAAGCTGGACTTGACAGAAGCAGAAGGTCTAGCCGATTTGATTGATGCGCAGAGTGAAGGCCAAAGGCGGCAGGCGCTGCGGCAAATGGGCGGCGGCTTGCGCGAAATCTATGAGGGCTGGCGCGGGCTTATCCTTGATGCCCTGGCTATGGTGGAGGGAGAAATAGACTTCCCGGACGAAGATGATGTGCCGGATGCTTTGGCGCACCGCGCTGCGCCCGGTTTGGCTGAGTTGGCGTCAAAACTGAAAGCCGCACTGCAAGATTCTAATCGCGGCGAAAAAGTACGCTCTGGCTTGGACATTGCCATTATCGGCGCCCCCAATGCCGGAAAGTCCAGCATTCTCAACCGCTTAGCCCGCAGAGATGCGGCGATTGTTTCGGCGCAAGCGGGCACGACCCGCGATATTGTCGAAATACATATGCATATTGCTGGCTTGCCTGTGCGCTTTTCAGATACGGCGGGTCTGCGCGAAACCGATGATTCGGTTGAGGCGGAAGGGGTTAAGCGGGCAAGACTGCGGGCGCGGGACGCAGATATACGCCTCGGCGTCATAGATTTAACCAGCAATAACAATGCGGTATTGGATGCTTTAACTGTGGACGATTTCGTTGTTTATAATAAAGCGGACATTGGCAAAGCGCCCAAACAAAATGTTTCACGTGAAACATTTTTGGTGAGCGCTGAAACTGGGGCAGGTTTTGCCGATTTGGAAACGGCGCTTGAGCGGGCGATAATTTCGCGCTTTGCCCAGACAGAGCAGGCCGGCTTGACCCGTGCCCGTCATGTTGCCTGCGTGCGCAAGGCGCTGTGCGCTATTGAAAACGCGTGTGAAAACTTAGCCATAGCACCGGAGCTGGCCGGGGCGGATTTACGGGTGGCCTTGCACGCCATAAAAGAGCTGGCTGGGGAGGCGGATATAGAGGCCGTGCTGGACAGGGTTTTTTCACAATTCTGTATCGGTAAGTAAGAAATTCAGCCCTTTACCCACAATGTTTCACGTGAAACATCAGGTGTTTGTCCATAAAATCCATGAC
>JALSHM010000301.1 GCA_026982235.1 Robiginitomaculum sp.
GAATCAAGTCCAAACAATAATGTGCGAGCTTTGCTCGCTCTTTATGCGCTGGATGCCCAGTCGTTGCTGGGTATGAGCGGAAATAAAATATAAGGAAAACAAAATGACGACCACATACCCAAGTCTGAAATTTAACCACGGCGAGACCGCTGATATGATCCGCGAAACTGTATACGCATTTGCGCAGGCCGAAATTGCGCCAATTGCCCAAGCCATTGATCGCGACAATAATTTCCCGCGCGCACTTTGGCGCAAAATGGGCGACCTTGGCTTGCTGGGAATTACCGTAGAGGAAGAGTTTGGCGGCACCGGGCTTGGTTATCTTGAACATACGATTGCCATGGAAGAAATAAGCCGCGCCTCCGCCTCTGTCGGCCTGTCTTATGGTGCCCATTCTAATTTGTGTGTCAACCAGCTGAGGCGCTGGGGGAGTGATGCGCAAAAGCGTAAATATTTGCCAAAACTGATCAGCGGTGAGCATGTTGGCTCTTTGGCCATGTCTGAGCCGGGCGCTGGGTCGGACGTGGTGTCCATGACCCTACGCGCCGATAAAAAGGGTGACCATTATATCCTAAACGGGAATAAAATGTGGATCACCAATGGCCCTATAGCCGATATACTGATTGTCTATGCCAAGACCGATATACATGCAGGCTCGCGCGGCATTACCGCCTTTATTATCGAGAAAGATTTCAAAGGCTTCTCCACGGCGCAAAAGCTTGACAAGCTCGGCATGCGCGGCTCGGACACATGCGAGTTAGTATTCGAAGACTGTATTGTGCCTGAAGAAAATATCATGGGGCCACTGGGTAAGGGGGTTGGTATTCTTATGTCCGGGCTTGATTATGAACGCACGGTTCTCTCAGGCGGCTCTATCGGCATCATGCAGGCCTGCCTGGATGTGGTGCTGCCCTATATTCATGAGCGCAAACAATTCGGCCAAAGTATTGGCGAGTTCCAACTGATGCAAGGCAAGCTGGCCGATATGTATGTGACCACAAGCACGGCTCGCGCCTATACCTATGCCGTCGCCCAAGCCTGCGATAGGGGCGAAACCGCCCGTAAAGACGCAGCAGGGGCTATTTTATACGCCGCCGAAAAAGCCACCCTCGTGGCGCTCGATGCCATACAAATGCTCGGCGGCAATGGCTATATCAATGAATACCCAACGGGTCGCCTCCTACGCGATGCCAAGCTCTACGAAATCGGTGCGGGTACCAGCGAAATTAGACGCTGGTTAATAGGCCGGGAATTGTTCGGCGAGACGGGGTAACTATCATTAGAACCTAAAACAAAAAAGAGGTGCTTTCCCCCGAAAACACCTCTTTCTTTGGCCAATTTGCAAGCGTGCCCCACATCATTTTATCCAGGCACTCGCGCTCAATAAAGAGCCTTGGCTAATATGGTGAACCCTGCCTTACACGGGGCGCGTGGCAAGGGCAGGGTTCGTGGTTAAGGGCGATCGCCACTAACCGAGCGCGGTATTACAAGCGCCAACATGAACCTAAGCTAAACGAAATTATTTCAGACAAAGTTTCCCCAAATTTGTTCATCTGGCGTTCATATTCACCTAAAATTCCGCTAATTTTCCCTAAAATGAAGCCGCAATTTACGCACCAAGAGCAGTTGAAAAACAAAAAAAGAGGCACCGCCCTGACAGGTGGACAGTGCCTCTTCTTTATGCCGAGCTGCGAATGTTGCCCCACATGGACTCGCGCATCAGGCAAATGAAACGAACCCTGCCGCTACACGGGGTGCATGGCATGGCAGAGTTCGAGGTTATAGGATTGCTCCAATAACCTATGCCGTAATTAGACCCGCCAACCTGAACCTAAGATAAACAAATGCCTTAGCGTATAATTGTGGCAGGCTTGCTCATCTGCCGTTCATGTTAAAATCAACTTAAGCGGGCCATGATTTGGTGAGATGTTTTAAACTAGGACGCGGGCGCTCTAGCGGGTCTTCGGTGGCCGTGCCGATATAGATGAACCCGGCTATACGTTCAGATTTGGACAGGCCTAAAATATCATCAACCCGCCCATCAAATGCATACCATTCCGTCAGCCACTGCGCCGCAAAACCTGAAGCCCGCGCCGCCAATAGCATATTCATACACACCGCGCCTGCGGATAATTCTTGTTCCCATACGGGTGTGCCGCGCGGGCAGTCTTTGGGGCTGGAGACAACACCCACCACGAGCGGTGCGCGTTCAAAACGTGTACGTTCATGTTCTATACGGTCTTGTGGCATGTCTGGGCAATCCTGTTGAAACAACCGTGTTAAATGCTCCC
>JALSHM010000302.1 GCA_026982235.1 Robiginitomaculum sp.
TATGTCACCCCCAAAGAGCATCTTGGCCTGCCCGACCGCGACGACGTAAAAGTCGGCGTTATCACCTATAAGCTCGCCGCTCACGCCGCTGATTTGGCCAAAGGTCACCCGGCGGCACAAATTCGCGATGATGCCCTGTCCCGCGCCAGGTTCGAATTTAGGTGGGAAGACCAATTTAACCTCGCCCTAGACCCCGAAACCGCCAAAGACTTCCATGATCAGACCTTACCAAAGGACGCCCACAAAGTCGCCCATTTCTGTTCCATGTGCGGCCCCAAGTTTTGCTCAATGAAAATTACGCAGGACGTCCGCGATTATACGCAAACCCTGTCGGATAATGAAAAAGCCGACCTAGAAGCCCAAGCCCAAGAGGGCATGGCTGGCATGAGCGAGAAATTTAAGGAAATGGGCGGGAAGATTTATTTGGAGGAAGGCAAAATAGTGAGTAAGAAGTAAAGAGCTGAATGGAGGGATTACACAACTATTTCCCAAAACCTTGCCCTAAATGCTTTGCCCGGTTTTTGCCCAGTCTTTCATAAATGCCGCTAGTCCTTTGTCCGTCAATTCGTGGCCTGCCATGTCGCGGATTACGCTTGGCGGGGCGGTGGCCACGTCTGCGCCGATGAGGGCGCAGTTTTCCATATGTTCCAAGGAACGGATGGAGGCGGCGAGGATTTCGGTTTTGAAACCGTAATTGTCATAGATGACGCGGATTTCCGCAATCAGGTCGCAGCCGTCCTCGCCAATATCGTCGAGCCTACCTATAAAGGGCGAGATAAATGTAGCACCAGCCTTGGCGGCGAGTAGGGCTTGATTGGCTGAAAAACACAGTGTGACATTCGTCGATATGCCTTGGGAGGACAAAGCATTGCAGGCTTCTAGGCCGGCCCATGTGAGCGGTAACTTCACGCAGACATTATCCGCCCAACCCGCCACGCGTTTACCTTCTTCGACCATGCCTTTCGTATCAAGCGCCGTCACTTCGGCACTGACCGGGCCATCGGTGAGGGCGCAAATCTCTTGAATAACCTCTTTGATATTGCGGCCAGAGCGGGCGATGAGTGTGGGGTTGGTGGTTACACCGTCGACAAAACCGCTCGGGATCAGGGCTTTGATGGCGTCGACTTCAGCGGTATCAATAAAAAATTTCATGGGTGTTTCTCTTTCAGCTATTTCTCTTCTAATATCGTCGAATCAACTAGAGCCTTAAAGCGTAACTAATGTGTAAATATGCATAAAAAATGGTGAAAATTGCAAAAATCCTGTTTCCGGTGGCGGTGCCGGAACCGTTCGATTATCTGGTGCCCGAAGGTATGCGGTTGTCAGCGGGCGATTTCGTTTATGCGCCCCTCGGCCAGCAGGGTAAGCTCGGCGTGGTTTGGGGTTTTGGCGAGCGCGAGGATGTGGGGAAATTAAAGCAAGTATTAGAGCATAAGCCAACCCGCCCGCTCAATTCGGAAATGCTGAAATTTGTCAATTTCACCGCCAAATATAATTGTACCCTCCAAGGCTTGGTGCTGCGCATGGTGTTGCGTTCCCATAAAGCCTTGGAGCCTAGCCCGGATGTGACACTCTATAAACCAACAGGCCAACGTCCGGCTGGACTAAGTGCGGCGCGTAAACGGGTGCTCGGTTTAACGGATATATGGCCAGCACGGGCAGGGGAAGTGGCTAAGGCGGCGGGGGTGTCGTCGTCGGTTTTGGGGACTATGGCCAAGGCGGGGCTGTTGACGCGGTATACGGCGCCCCTTGACCCAATGTTTGACATACCCAATCCAGATCATGATGGCCGAGATTTCGCACTGACCCCAAAACAAGTAGAAGCGGGGGCGGAACTGCAAGCATTGGTGCGGCAGAAATCCTTTACGGTTGCGCTATTGGACGGGGTGACGGGTTCCGGCAAGACCGAGGTATATCTGGAAGCAGCGGCGCAAGCGTTTCGTAGCGGCGGGCAGGTGTTGATTTTGGTGCCCGAGATTGCGCTCACCCAAGCCGGACTAAAAAGGTTTGCGGAACGGTTCGGCGCCGCGCCAGCCCAGTGGCATTCGGCCATGGGCGATGCGGCCAGACGTCGGGTGTGGCGCGAGGTTCATAATGGGCGGGCAAAATTGGTGGTTGGGGCAAGGTCGGCTTTGTACCTACCGTTCGCAGATTTGCAGCTTATCGTGGTCGATGAGGAACATGATGGTTCCTATAAACAAGACGAGGGTGTCATTTATAATGCCCGTGATATGGCCGTAGTGCGCGGCAAATTAGCCGGCGCTGCCGTGGTATTGGCTTCGGCC
>JALSHM010000303.1 GCA_026982235.1 Robiginitomaculum sp.
GCACGGCATATTGACACCAGGCGAAGCCTATGACATGAAAACACAACCAGAGAAATTAGCAGCATAATGATAACAGCAATTCACCTTATTTAAGCTGCCACATGGTCCAAATCATAGGACCACCTCTAACAGTATTGAGGTAGGTATAAACACTTGGTATTATCACCAAGTGTTAATTAGCGCGTGAAAGTTTGATGTAGGCGCACTCACTTGGTATTGTCACCAAGCGTTAATGAGCACTTGAATGTTTGGGGCAGATACAATCACTCGGTGTTGCTATCAAACGTTTATTAGCACTTGACAATAATGCGATAGGTACACCCACTTGGTGTTATCATCCAGCATTGATTAGCGCTCAACAGTATTGTGGTAAGCACTATCACTTAGCGTTGCCATCAGTGTTAATTAGCGCTTGACAGTAATGCGACCGGTACGTTTATTTTGTGTTGTCGTCGAGCGTTAATTAGCACTTGAATATTTGAAATAGGTACACTCTCTTGGTGCTTTTATCAAGTGTTAATTATCAATTGACAGTAATGCGGCAGGTACGACTACTTTGTGTTGTCGTCGAGCGTTAATTAACGCTATAACAATGCTATGAAAAATATGACGACAGACCATATAATTGAACTGGGTGATTTTCTGGATTTGTGCAAACAACGCACCAATACTGTGACCGATAGCAATCTTGCCCGCAAAATAGATGTGACCCGTTCCTCCATTGCTCTTTACCGCAAAGGCGCCAGCTTTCCTTCGGACGCGAATATGGTAAAATTGGCCAAGCGGGCAAAGCTGGATGTGGGGGAGTGTTTGCTCTTGTTGAATGTGTGGCGGAGTGAGGGGGAGGCGCAAACAATTTATTCAGAGCTATGCACTTCTCTCTATGCAAACAGTAAGTTTCTTTAATGCCGGACGATTTTGATTTTAGTTTCCGCGAAACCCAAACGCCGTTTCCAAGCGCGAGCCTTTCGCGCTCTGCACCCTAAACTTTCCAGCCCCAATGCAAGGCGCAGACGCCGCCTGTATAATTCTCGTATCCGACCCTTTTATAGCCTGCGTCTCGTATCATCTGTGCAAATTCTTCCTGTTTTGGGAATTTTCTAATACTTTCGACCAAGTATTGATAGCTATCGCGGTCACCTGTTAGGACTTGACCCATGGGGGGGATGACATTGAACGAATAGGCATCGTAAAATTTACGTAAGATTTCTGTGGGCGGGGTGTTGAACTCTAGGCAGAAAAACCTGCCGCCAGGTTTGAGGACACGGCGCATATCACGCAGAGCCATCATCCTGTCTGTGACATTGCGAATGCCAAAAGCTATGGTGATAACATCGGCGAAATTGTCCGAAAATGGTAGCACTTGCGCATTGCCGCACACGCGGGTGATGTCTAGCCCCGCATCTTTTTTCCCATCTATCCCCGCCAGCAACATTTCTGCGTTAATGTCGGCGATGATGGCGCGGGCCGGTTGCCCACCCCTGCGCACGCGTGCTTGTTCGGCCTTTTTTATAAAACGTCTGGCCAGATCGCCCGTACCGCCCGCCACGTCAATGAGAATTTCACCCGGCTGTGGGTTAATTTTGGTGATGGTCATGTCTTTCCACAAGCGGTGGACGCCCATGCTCATGGCATCATTCATCAAATCATATTTGGAAGCGACGCTGTCAAACACACCGCGCACCTTGGCCTGCTTTTCAGAGACTGGAATGTCTTCAAAGCCGAAATCAATCGTGTTTTCTTCTGTCATATGCGTTCTCGCTTTTCTTGGCCTATAATGCGCAGGTATTCGCGCCTGCTTCAAGTCCTGATTTATGCCTGATTTAATTTCCGCATCAATTTGCAAATTTATAATCAATACTTATGCCGTAAGTGCGCGGTTTTTCATATTGCTGAGTGACATTATCCAAAAGCGGCCCCAAGCCCGCACCCCAATGAAAATTGGTGGTGGGCTTGTCGAGATTAGCCAGATTACGCACCCAAAACCGTATAGACCAATCGGCATTATCGGGGGCAAAGCCCGTCCATGCATTGACCAAAGCATGACTGCCTGTAAAGGGCAAATCCCTAAGCTGGAAATCGTCGGGGGCGGTTTGGTTGCTATAGTCAAAATGTATCTGCCAATCCCCTGCCCAAGAGCCCGTCATAACGCGGTGCCTATAATCCACTGCCGCGCTAAAGCTAAATTCGGGCGCGGTGCCAAAGCCTGTTCCGGCCAAATCCCGACCCGGCTCTGGTATAAATTCATCATAGCGGGTTTTCAGATACCCCG
>JALSHM010000304.1 GCA_026982235.1 Robiginitomaculum sp.
CTTCCCCCGTATACGAGGGAAGAAATGGTCGCACTTTTCTTATCACGCCCATGGGGGAAGTGCCTCAGCGGAGCGCCACAAGGGTACTTCTCACGAAAACAATGGGGGGAGGATAAGCCTACCTTGTATGGCAGGGTCTGCTACACCAATAACACCCGTCGACATTGGTGTAATGGTTCCGCGCTTCGCGCACCGCCGAATGGCAATCGCTATGCCAGCCAAGGTCTTTACGATTTTGCGGTGCAGGGTAGTAGGTGCAACCTTCTTTATGAACCTCATGTTCACCAGTCGATTGCGCGTTTTTATTTACACAATAATAAGCCATTTGGCTCTCCATAAAAACGAGGCAGGCTTGACAACTGAACCCATAAGTGATTCAAAGAAATTACCATATCTCTTTTCTGCACCTACCTCTAAGTTAATGCAGATTTGGAAAATGTCAGAATCGTCAAGGGGGCAACCTTGGCGATTCGTTTTCCCAAATGTCACCACAAATGCTGACTCACTTTATACAAAAAGTCCATACCCAAACATAAAAAAGTTTATCTTTTGTTCTAAATTGTGGGTAGGGTGTGGAAAATTTGCTTTGGGGAGAATAATACAATGAACATGAACATCACCCAAAAATATCACGAAGCCTTGTCGCGCGAATGGCAGAGCGGGCAAGCGACGGAGCATTCATACCGTCCGGCGCTTAAGGCTTATGTTGAGGGCTTTAATGATAACATTTTGGCGCTGAACGAAGCCAAGCGGGTGCAGGTGGGGGCGCCGGATTTAACCTTGAGCCGTAAACGGGGTCGAGAGCGTTTTGACATTGGCCATATTGAAGCCAAGAAACCCGGCGAAGACTTAGATAAAATTGAAAAATCGGATCAGCTCAAACGCTATCGCGGTGAGTTTGAAAACCTGATCCTAACCGACCATTTAGAATTCCGGTTTTACCGCGATGGAGAGAAGACAAAAACTATTAAAATAGGCGATTTAACAGCAAGCGGGTTGGTGCGTTTCCCGCAGCGTTTTAACCAGCTGGAGGATTTGCTCAGAAGCTTTCTGGATTATCAAGGCCAGCCAATCACCAATGCCAAACGCTTAGCACGGATGATGGCGCGAAAAGCCCGGCTGATGCGCTCAACATTTCGCGAGGCTTTGACCGATAAAAACCGGGCGGATTTTCCCGAGCTGGTCACCCAACTCAACGCTTTTCGCAAAATCCTCATCCACGATCTGACCGACGCAGATTTCGCCGATGTCTATGCCCAAACCATAGCTTACGGCCTGTTCACGGCGCGGGTACATGATGAAACATTGGACAATTTCTCCCGCGCTGAGGCGCGCGAGCTTATCCCCAAATCCAACCCGTTTTTGCGCAATTTGTTTGATTATATTTGCGGGCCAAATATTGAAGACGGGATTGTCTGGGCGGTGGACGAATTGTGCGAGATATTCTTGCTGACCAACCCGAACGCCATTTTGCAAGACTTTGGCCGCCGCACCGGGCGCTTTGACCCCATGGTGCATTTTTATGAGGAATTCTTGAGCGAATATGACCCGAAATTGCGTAAATCCCGGGGCGTCTGGTATACGCCTGAACCCGTGGTCAATTTCATCGTCCGTGCCATAGATGATGTGCTAAAAACCCATTTTAACCTGTCCGAAGGCCTGGCAAATAAAGACAAAATCACCATTAAGACCAGCACAGGCGGCGGTAAAAAACACCAACAAACCGAACGGGTACACAAAGTGCAATTATTGGATGTGGCGGCGGGCACAGGCACATTCACCGCCGAAGCCATTCGGCAAATATCCGAGCGGTTCAAAGGGCAAGAGGGCATATGGAGCCAATATGTAGAGGCCGACCTGCTGCCGCGCGTGCACGGGTTTGAGATATTGATGGCAAGCTATGCCATGTGTCACCTGAAGGTGGATTTATTGCTTAAGGAATTGGGCTACAGGCCGACCAACAGCAAAAAACCACCGCGCCTGTCGGTATATTTGACCAATTCATTGGAGGAACACCACCCGGACGCGGACGGTCTCTTTGCCCATTGGTTGTCCCAAGAGGCCAATGAAGCTTCGCGGGTCAAGCGCGACCTGCCCATAATGGTCGCATATGGCAATCCGCCTTATAGCGGTGAGAGCCAAAACAAGGGCGCCTATATTATGGACTTGATGCAGGCTTATAAAAAAGAACCCGGCGGCAAAGTGAAACTCAAAGAGCGCAATCCAAAATGGATTAATGATGATTATGTCAAATTC
>JALSHM010000305.1 GCA_026982235.1 Robiginitomaculum sp.
GGCGCGATTTTTTGCGACAAAGGCTAATGGTAGATTGATGCGCGCAATATCGGCATCGCTAAGCGCAAGGCGAACCTCGGCAATATCTGTAGAAAATATTCGCCCAAGTCGCGCACCTGGGTTAACGAATTGGCCAATGTCAGCAAATTTCTCTCGGACTTGACCGTTAAAGGGGGCTTTCACTGCGGTGCGGCGCAACCGTATTTCTGCGTTTTCCAAGTCGGCCTTGGCCGATTGCAAACCTGCTTGTGCTTCGAGCAATTGCGGCTTGCGCAAGGTCAAATCGCTTGCGGGTTTGCCGTTCCCAAGGTCGTCCCAGTCCAGTTTGGCAATAGCGCCCTCGCTTTCTTCGCGCATCAAGACCTGCTCGGCACGTGCCACGGCAGCTTTTGCGCGGACAACCGCGACTTCATAGTCAGATGGGTCAATGCGGTAGAGAATGTCGCCTTTATTGAAAATACCACCAGATATAAATTTTGGGGACACGGCTACGATTTTACCGCCAACTTCAGGCACCAGATCTATCTCGATTTGTGGGCGGCTCTGGCCTTGTACATTGGCGTGTAATTGGATGGTATCAGAATACGCCGTGGTTGCCATGACGGCCAAGACAGGGCGGGATTTCTTTTTAACCTCTGGTTTTTTGCTGGCGGCCTTAAGGCCAAAGCCTAAGAGCACAAACAAAAGAAATATTAACAACGGAATCAATATGCTCAGGAAAATAGCCATTTTTGTCCGACCCTCATCCCGATTGCGATCGTCGACTACACCAATAGTTTCGTTCCCCATTATAACGTCCTTTTGTTTGGAGCCATTCTCGCAAGATAGGCACCTATATATATCTATAACCGCTTCATGCGGGTAATTTGCGCTTAAACTAGCGCGTGTGCCCCCGATTCGGCAAGTATAGCTTGCTTATTCTAAGCTAGCTAGTGTTGGTATTTTTAGGGCAGGTTTTGGCAGTTTTTCTCGCGCTTGCTCCGCACCATATAACCCACCGCCGAGAGCTAGATGTAATCTAACCCGGTTGGCCAGTCGCTCTTTGCGGGCTGAAATATATTGACCTTCGGTATTTATGCGCCGTGATTGGGAGTCTAATAATTGCAATATACTGGCCAAGCCTTCTGAAAACCGCTGCTCTAGCCGCTCTTCAGCTTTGCGCGCTTCATCTAGGGAGACGCGCAAAGCCCGCTCTCGTTCCTGTAAATGCCCTTCAGCATCCAGCGCATTTTCAACCTCGCGGTAAGCAGTCAGCGCCGTATCGGCATAGCTTTCAGCTAATTGGGTCAGTACAGCATCATTGCGTGTCACTTCGGCCCGTAATGCACCGCCTTGGAATATGGGGGCGCTTAATCCCGCGCCGATGGAGGCGAGGAGGCTCTCAAGGGAGAACAGCCGGGTTACAGAGCCGCCGCCAAAAGATTTGCTGGCATCGAGGGTCAGGCGCGGTAGCAGGTTTTTCTTGGCAATATCAACCCGTAAGCCTTGGGCTTGCATACGGCGTTCGGCGGCGAGTAAATCAGGGCGCCTCAGGAAAATCTCGTTCGGTTTACCTGCGCCGAGCAATGGGGGGAGCGCAGGTAAGTCGGCGCTGGCTTGCAGTTCTGCTTCTGGGTAGCGGCGCAGTAATGTCTCTAACTGGCGCGAAATCGCCAATTTGTTTTGCTTGCGAAAGGCGAGCGTAGCTTGGGCATTAGCAAGAGCCGAGCGTGCCAAACGGTAATCACTGGATCCAGATACCCCGCCGTCAAAGCGTCGCTTGGTTAGGCGCAAGGCGCGTTCTTGCGTGCCAACATTGCGCTGGGCTAAGTCCAGTTGTAACTTGGCTTCAATGAGGTTGAACCAGGTTTGAGTGGTTGCGCCAGCAATAGACAGGCGTGTTCCCGCATAGTCAGCATTACTGGCTTCGGCTTCAATGTCGCCCGCATTGGCGGTGTCACGCACTCGACCCCACATATCCACCTCCCAACTAGCAGAACTACCAAGGGAGAAGCGAGAATTGTCCGCAGCGCTTGGGGAGTTGTCAAATCCGGGGCTGTCGGCAATAAATGTACGTCTGGCGGAACTATCGGCGCCAATGCGCGGATAGAGGCCAGAGCGAGATGATTTGGCACCTGCTTCTGCGGCGGCTAAACGGGCGGCGGCCAAACGGATATTTGTATTGGCAGCCATGGCTTCGCTAATCAAGGCATTCAGGGTTGGGTCGTTAAAGGCAGCAATCCAATCTGTGGATGGCATACGCTCTGGGGCGGGTTCTACCCATTTTTGCTTATTACTCTTAGTCGCAATGGGTGCGTGCGGAATATCAGTAGTAATTTCAGTTTTCCCATTTTTTAAATTTGGCATATTCAAATGGGCGCAACCAGACAGACCGATTAGGCTCGCACTCAATAGCAAAATTGTCGACCTCTTCTGCATAACCGTTACTCCTTTTGGTTATACATACTAAAGCGCTGACGACTGTCAACAATTATTATTGAAAAACGATAATAAATTTGACCAGGCTTTGGTCGGAAAATATCAAGTCTAGCGTAATGCAGCCCTGTTTGTGCGGGTAATTGCGCGGTTTGTAGATACCCGACGGCGTGATGGCTGGTAGGCGAGTTGTGCATGAGATTTGCAATAGGGTTCGCCTTTATCCGTACCGCGCCCGCAGAACCTAAAATCGGGACTTGTAGGGTCGCCCAAAGGCCATTTGCACAGAGTTTCTGTGATGGTTAAAATAGTCGCAAATTCGCCCGAAGGGAGAGGCTTGGCTTCTAGGGGTGCGGGTGGTGGTGTCGGCGCGGCGCGCGGCGTGGTGCGGCGCTTAACCGGAGCACGTTTGCGAGCCGTAGCCGGGGTGCGTCGTGTTGCAGCAGGTTTGGTTTTGCGTTTTGGCTTGACCCGGCCAGACAGGCCGAGGCGGTGAACCTTGCCAATCACCGCATTGCGGGTAACACCACCAAGCTTGGTGGCGATTTGACTGGCCGAAAGACCCTCTGCCCATAATGTTGATAAAATTTCTACCCGCTCATCAGTCCAAGCCATATTATTCCCCTAAATACACTTTTAAAACGATTAAATACTACATATTGTGCCGATTTTTCGAAAACGTCACAAAACCTTAACAAATTCTCAACATATCGTAGCTGAATACGTGGCATATACAAGATGCAGTCTTCATCTATCCACAGATTTCTATATATAGTGGTGTGTTTTTGCACTATTGTGTGCAACTCAGTGCTTTTTGACAGGGTAGAGCTTTAAAATACGATGTTCTAATTGCCCTCGGTCTAAAAGTCCCAGCTTATGCCAGCAAAAATTTCACGTGGTTTGCCGGGGCGCAGGCCGTAGGGGCGGCGGCTTGCAAGATAGACAGTATCAAATAGATTGTCCGCTTTCAGGTGCAAGCGTAGTCCGTCTTTTATATCATAATAAGTAGCAATATCCACCAATGTTCGTGCGTCCACAAGTTGGTCGTTGGGGATTGCCGCTTGACCCGGCACATTTCTCGCGGCGCTTACATAACTAATCAAGGCGTTAATACCCCAATTAGGTTTTATAAAGCCTGCGTTTAAACTCATCTGGTGGGTTGGCACATAAGGAATTTCATCGCCGGCAATTACATCGCCGTAAATGTCGCTGTTGACGGTGTTTAGGAGTTCAGTGCTTGTGTATGAATACACCAAATTGACAGGTAAGGAGAGGCTCTTCATATTACGGCCAAAATCTGTCTTGGCGGTAAATTCAAGGCCAAATACTTGGGCGGCACCCGCATTGTCGCTATCCCCAATATCACATTCGCTACCGCCAGAAGAATTTGTACATTCAGCGATTAGGTTTTGATAATCATTGAAAAAACCAATCGCTTCAATTTGAAAAACCCCATTATCGTAACGGCCACCATATTCAAAAGATGTGGATATTTCATTTTCCGCAGTCCGCGCACTCACAGACGGGAGGGCAAAGCCCCGGTAAATCCCAGCCAATACAGACAATCGACTGTTAATGTCATATACGACACCAAGTGCAGGCAAGACCACATTATTAGCGTTTTCACGAATACTATTGGGGGCACGATTGCGGTTTGGCGTTGGCCAACGCACTTGGCGCGATGTAATATCTTCATAGCGCAAACCAAGTGTTACGTTCCAAGACCCAGCAGACAATGTATTTTCGCCGTAAAATGCTAGGCTTTTGGAGTTTGACAAACGATTGGCCTGCGTGCCTGGGGCATTGTCCGTGGTTTTGATGACTATGCCATTTTCCATACGGTATTGGTCTTGTTCTTGGAAGCGATCAACCGCATCTTCATGATAGCGCATACTAACCACAAGATTGTGCGCTATTCCCCCTGTGTCAAATTTAAGACCGAGGGCCGTTTGTAGGCCTTGGGTGTAATAATCGCGATTGTTTTGGCGTATGCCCAGCACATCATCGGGGCTGGTATAACCTTGTGGCCCGACCAAGACTTGAAACTCTTGCGCGCAGGTTGCTGGTGCTATCAAAATTTCATTTAAGCTATCACAGGATGAAGCGCCAGACAGGCTCGAATTATCGAATCGATCAAGCTTTTCCCAGTTGCGGGAAAACTCGGTTCTGTAGGCAATAGTCGTTAATTGCGCATAATCGGAGACGGCAATATTGTGGGTGGCTTGGTAGATCTTATGTTGCGCATTCATTTGGTCAAGCTGGCTGGCTGCATAGCGAAATAACGGCTTGGTTTCAAAATCATTGGCGGTCAAACCAAGATAGGTTTCATTAGAGACCTCGCGACTAGATTGGTATTTCAAGACTAAGCTCTGCTCAAAACGTGCGTTGTCTTTCGTGTAAAACCCTAGCTTAGCCACATAGTCTGCTAGCGAAAAGCCAGTCTCGCCAATGTCGATTTGTTTGAAGCCATCCGCATTGTCTTGATAGGTTTCCAGAAGAAAACCAATATCAAAAGCCAGCTTGTCCGACTTATAGCGACCGCCAGCCCACCCATGTAATGATGTGCGCTCTAGGTCACTTGCCAGAGCCGTGACATGAGCCGCAGTTTCCTCGGGGATTGGTGTGGAGAAAAACTGAACCGCACCTGCGGTGGTTATGGGGCCATATTTAACGGCACCTGTCCCCTTGGTAACCTCAACGGCGTGCATACGGGCGACATGCGGAAAATAATATGCCGCAGGCGCAGAGAATGGTGCAGGTGCCATAGGGACGCCGTCCTCTAAAATTAATACTTTTGCGGAACGATCAGTGCCAGAACCGCGCATGCCGATATTGGGGCGAAGCCCATAGCCGTCTTCCTCTTGTAAATTCATACCAGGAACCGCACGTAGAATACGGTGAATGTCTGTATAATTTTGTTTCTCTAATTCTTCGGGTGGGATATATGAAACTGCCCCTGCAATTTTGGCGGTGTTTTTCACCCCTACCACGGTAATAATATCTAGGCCGCTCAGATTTTGGTTTTGATCTTCGCTAGCTGAGGCTGGAGCGCCGTTCAAAGATGTTAAGACGAAAGCGCCCGTAAATTGTGCAAGTGTTACTGAAGACCTTAGCATCTTCGACTGGGAAGGTTTTTTTATGCTTTTTGACATAGTTTGGAAGTTTTCCATCTCATAAGGTTATATTGAAGCTTTCTTTATATTATTGCGAATGATTGTCAATTGCAATAATAATTGAGTCATTAGGGCTTGTATGTTTTGAGCCATGAGCCGATATTGAACGCATTGAAAAGGAAGAAATAATGCACAATATGATGGAAGCCGAAATAGGCAAAACCAGAGAGTTTGGTCGCGTTAATTGGCTTGGACTTTGGACGCTCTATAAAAAAGAAGTGGCGCGGTTCATGCGGATAATCCCGCAAACCTTACTGGCACCTATGGTGTCCAATGTTTTATTGATGACTGTTTTCGTTGTGGCCTTTCCGGGACGCAGTAGCGGTGATAGCGGCGAATTTATTCGCTTTTTGATTCCTGGCCTTATTATGTTGGGTATTTTAAACAATGCTTCGGCAAATTCGTCCTCCTCTATGATGACCAGCAAGGTGAACGGTTCTATAACCGATGTGTTAATGCCGCCACTGTCCGCTTTGGAATTGGCTATTGGCTTTATCGGCGGGGCTATTACGCGCGGTATATTGGTGGCTTTGTCCACATATTTTGCCTTATCCGTATTCTTTACAGTGGTTATGCCTGCCGTACCTTGGGCGGCGCTATATTTCGGACTGGCGGCGGCGGCTTGCCTATCTATGGTCGGCTTGTTGTCCGGAATATGGGCGGAGAAATTTGACCAACTTGCCGTGGTCAACCAATTTATTATTATGCCGCTGAGCATGTTGTCGGGGACTTTTTATCACATCCATGTCCTCAGCGAGGGTTTTCAAAAAATATCACTTGTAAATCCGTTATTTTATTTTATCGATGGATTTCGTTACGGGTTTCTAGGGGAGGCGGACGGGAATATAATGACGGGCGTTATTTATACACTGATCCTTAATCTCATTCTCTTTGTCATCTGTATACGCGTCTTGAAATCAGGTTGGCGTTTAAAAGCCTAATACTATTTTATTTGGAGAATCCCATGCCGAAAAATGACCATATCTATAATTGCTATGCCCCGCCCGCAGAAGAATTTGTCCGGGGCGAGGGGGTCTATCTCTATACCGAGGACGGCGATAAATATTTGGATTTCATTGCGGGTATTGCGGTGAATGGTCTGGGGCACAATCATCCGGCTTTGGTTGGTGCGCTTACGCAGCAAGCGGGCAAGCTTTGGCATCTCTCCAATATGTTCAAAGTGCAAGGTGGTATTGAATTGGCCGAGAAATATTGCGCCGCTACATTTGCCGACAAAGTGTTTTTCACAAATTCCGGCGCTGAAGCCGTCGAGTGTGCTATGAAAACGGCGCGGCGGTGCCAATTCGTAGAAGGTCACGAGGAGCGCTACGAAATCCTGACCAGTAAAGGCGCTTTCCATGGTCGGACTTTCGCCACGATTAACGCAGGCGGCAACCCAAAATATATGGAAGGCTTTGGTCCTGAACTACCAGGTTTTATCAATCTCCCTTTCGGTGATTTTGATGCCATTAAAAATGCGATAACCGATAAAACGGCGGCCATTCTCATTGAACCCGTCCAAGGCGAGGGCGGTGTGCGGGCACTCCCCGTGCAATTCCTCAAAGATGTGCGTGCCCTGTGTGATGAACACGGGCTATTACTGATATATGACGAAGTACAATCTGGGGCGGGTCGCACAGGTAAATTATTCGCCCACCAATGGGCAGAGGGCGCGGCAGATCCAGACGTGATGGCCGTAGCCAAAGGCATGGGCGGCGGTTTCCCTATGGGTGCCTGTCTTGCGACCGCACGCGCCGCCGAAGGTATGGTGGTCGGCACCCACGGTTCCACTTACGGCGGCGGGCCTTTGGCCATGGCCGTGGCCAGCGCCGTATTTGATGAGCTGACGGATCCCGGCCTGATGGCAAATGTCAATAAAGTCTCGAATTTTATGACCCAGCAGTTCGAGCGCCTCAAACAAAACCATCCCGACGTTGTCGAAGATGTGCGCGGTAAAGGTTTACTGATTGGCATGAAGCTCAAGAAGAAAGCTTTAGATGTGCGCAATCTTGCCCGTGCCAACAAACTCCTTGTTGGCAATGCTGGGGATAATGTCCTGCGCATGGCACCACCATTGGTCATTACTGAAGACAATGTCCGAGAAGCGGTTGCCGTTTTGGACAAGGTTTTCACCGAAGCTAAAAGCATGGACGATTTTGACGTTTAGCTTTTTATAGGGCTTCGACTATTTCCCGAACCGCTTGTGTGGCGTGGGTTGTGCCTTTGGGGAGGGTTTTTGGATTTATTGGCGCTCCAAAAAATAATTCAGGGCTTGAGCCGGATTTATTAAACAATTCGTGGAACAAGGTGATGTCACGTAGCTCATTATTGAGGAGGGCGAACAAATAATACAAGGCCGAGTTTCGGGCGCTAATGCGTAAGGGAATAATCGGCACATTGTTCTTGCGCGCGATACTGACGGCGGTGGGATTCCACTGCTTGTCGACTAGGCCGCGCCAAGTCATTTTCGCCAATACACCAGAGGGAAAGATGACGACGGCTCGTTCATGGGCGAGAGCAGTTTTGATGGCTTTTAAGGTAGATTTAGCTTTGGCGGACGTGCGCTTTTCTGGAACCCATTCTACCGGAATGATGATGTCAGTACAATTTGGCGCCACCCTAAGCGCATCGGCATTGGCTAAGAATACATGATCGGGGCGCAAGATTTTCAGGGCGTCATAAACAAAAACACCGTCCGCCAGCCCGGTCGGATGATTTGAGGTTATAATTATTGGTCCCGTTTTGGGAACATGACTAAGTCCCGAAACCAAAGGCGGCAAGTCGAGCATTTTGCTGACATAGGCAAAGGCATCCCAGCCGTTTAAATCCGCTATGGCATCCGCCATTTGGACGGCCTTTTCATAACCGAGCGCCTTATAGAGAGCGGGACGTAGGACGCGCCAAACCCGTTGTCGTTTCATCAATTTTTGCGCTCGTTCCGCAATGAGTTGATCGATAATATGCATGGAGTTATTGTGTAAATTCGTATGCGGCGTGTAAAGGTAAAACCGTAAACTTATTTTTTAAACGCCCAGAACTTCAGCATCAAATATTGTGCTATGGGAGTGAGGACGATGGCAATAAAGACATTGAGGGCGAAAGGAATAGCATAGGCGTCAAGCAGAGCCTGGAACAGGCCGACATTGACGATGATACCAATTAGCCAGACTAAGGCAAAACGCGGCAATGATGTGCCGTGTCCGTCCGTACTTTTAAAGGTGAAATAATATGAGCCGAGATAGGAAATCACTGCGCCTGATACAAAACCTGCAAAATTGCTTAGGGTTGGTTGGGCGGATAAATGATGAAATAAGCCGAGTGCGACGAGCGCATGGGTCGAGGCTGCGCAAATACCAACCAAGCCGTAGCGCATGACTTGAAATAAATTATATTTTTCAATCAAGAGTAGAAGCTTAGTCATATAGGGTCTTTGTAATATCATGGAGAAGCCTTACAAGGCAGATATTGAAAAACTCTGAACATCTGGGTTTAACCAATATTTACACTATGCTCGTGACCTAAATATTCATCTGAGCGCATTTCCATAAGGCGGGATGTTGTGCGTTCAAATTCAAATGCACCGTCACCAGCATCATATAAATGCGCAGGGTCGGCGTCTGCGGATAGGACTAATTTGGTTTTGTTTTCGTATAAAGCGTCGACCAAGGTGACAAAACGCTTGGCTTCATTGCGGTTGTGAGGGCCCATTTTTGGGACATTTTCCAAGATTAAGGTAGTGAAGTTTTTAGCTATTTTTAAATAATCTGCCGCGCCAAGAGCGCGGTCACATAGGTCTGCGAAATCCGCCCGTGCCGTACCTGCACAGGCCAAAAGGCTGATTTCCCTGCCTTGGACTTGCAACGTTTGCATAGAGGGCAGGTTCGGCCTTATCAATCTTTGCCAGATGGCTTCAATATTTGCATCAGCATGTGCGCCTAGGGGGCTATAATAAATGGGGGCTTTGTTTAATTTACGCAGGCGGTGATCCTCATCACCTGCGAATGCCAGCACATCAAGTTTTTGTTTTAGAAGGTCGATGAATGGTAAGAAGAGTTTTCGGTTGAGACCATCTTTATAAAGCTCGTCCGGTGCGCGGTTGGAGGTGGCCACGACGACGACACCGCGCGAAAATAGGGCCGTGAATAGGCGACTTAATATCATGGCGTCGGTAATATCGGTGACATGAAATTCGTCAAAGCAGAGTAAGGTGGCCTCGGATGCTATTGCTTTTGCTGTGGGCGCTATAGGGTCATCGCCTGCGCCGCGCACATAATTGGGTTGGCTGCGGCGCTCTTTGGGCGACAATTTACGCCAAGCACTGATGCGTCCATGCACATCTTGCATGAAAGCATGAAAATGCACCCGCATTTTTGGCTGGGTTGGAGCCGCTTCATAAAACATATCCATCAACATAGATTTGCCGCGCCCGACACCGCCCCAAATATACAAGCCCTTTGGTGCAGGCACCCAACCGCGTAAAGAGCGCCTAGGTTTATAATGGGTGAGCCGTTTTAATAAATCGTCCAAATTCTGCCCGGCTTGCAGTTGTGCCGTATCAGCGCGTAGTGCGCCTGCTTCAATCCGCTTATGAAGTTCCGCCTCAACCCCCATTTTTCTCAACGATAATAGGGGCGGACGGTGCCGATAATGTATAGGACGCTAAAGCCAGAAGAGAGAATGCGGCTAATGTCAGCACAATAAACAGCCCGCGATTTTTAAAAGTGTTCATAGTGACCCCATTTTTGCAAGGTTTACGCGGCGAATCCAGGTTTTTATACCCTATCTATTATTTGTCTGCTATGCACAAGACCGCTTTTATTTAGCTTAGGTTCATGTTAGAGTTACTAAATGTTAATGTAGGCGCGGATTCGTATTGGGGGTCAGTGGCTACGAGAACGGGGGCTTGCCTTTTATTGGGAGCCTATAACAGGATTTATAGAATTCTACTTAAGGAGAGTTTCACATGGAACAATTAGAAAAAATGATGGGCTTTATGCCCGATTGGGCCGTTGGCCCAGTGATAGCGCTAGTGACGATAGTCGTTGGTTATTTTATAGCTAAAATTGCTGGTATGATCGTATCGGGCGGTATCAATAAAACTGGTCTAGGGCGCAAAGCCATGACCACAGGGGGAAATATCGGAAAATCATTGTCCAAAGCCGTATTTTGGGTGTTGTGGTTATTCTTTATTCTCATGGGTTTGTCCCGCTTCCCACAATTAGCCGAGCCGCTTGAAGGCATTAAAGGCATGCTCAACGATATTTTTGGCTATTTGCCACAAATCTTTGGTGCGGGCTTTATCTTCTTTATTGGCTGGATTTTGGCCAAAATCTTCCGTGAAGCTGCCACAAGCACGCTTGAAGCAGCGCAGGTCGATCATTTAGCTGCCCGCCTTGGTGCAGAAGATACCGCAGAAGCTTCATCAAATACGATTGCGCGCACGGTTGGCACGGTCATATTTGCATTCGTATTATTCCTGTTTGCTGTAGCCGCCTTGGGCGTTCTTGATATTGATAGTATTTCCAATCCACTTACCGAAATGCTGCAAAAAGTAACAGGTTATGTGCCGCAAGTCGTAAGTGCTTCCGCCATCATGGCTGCTTTCGTTTTTGTTGGGAAATTTGTATCAAATCTAATTAAAACAACCCTGCCAGCAATGGGTGTGGACAAATCTTTGAGTGCCTTGGGCGCTTTGGACGGTGAAAGCAGTTCCAAAGTTGTACCGTCTAACATTATCGCAATGATTGCATTTATCGGTATCGTGCTTATGGGGGCAGTTACGGCTGTTGACATTCTGAAGATTGACAAGCTGACCAATATCTTCAACACGCTTCTCGGTCTTGGTAGCAATATCACATTTGGTGCCATTATCATTGGTGCCGGTTTGTTTATTGCTAATCTTATCTCACGTATTGTCACGCAGACATCTGGTGACCTCGCGGGTAAAATCATCAAATATGTCACCATATTGTTGGTGACATTTATGGGTCTTAACCAAATGGGCATTGGCCAAGAAATCGTCGACACGGCCTTTAAATATGCCATGGGTGCGGCTGCCTTTGCTGCAGGTGTTGGCGGTGCCATTGCATTTGGCCTTGGTGGTCGCGAATGGGCCAAAGGCAAATTGAGCTCTTGGTCTCCGGTTAAGCGCAAAGCGGCACCGCGCAAGAAATAAAGATTTTCCTTCCCCCATTTTCATGGGGGCCGCAATAGTATAAAAGCCGCTCTCGGTATATCGGGGGCGGCTTTTTTGTGGTTTTATTGTCCCATAACATGAACAATCATTGCGCTTTATAAATTAAGGGCGTAAACCATGCACAGTTAATTTTATTTTTATGGAGACACACATGGCACGGGCAAAAATTGCACTTATTGGCGCTGGTATGATTGGCGGAACTTTGGCGCATATAGCGGCTAGGGAAGACTTGGGCGACATCGTCTTGTTCGATATTTTCAAAGGCCCTGCCCAAGGCAAAGCTCTTGACCTTAATCAGGCAACAGCAG